>JAJBTD010000059.1 GCA_020861055.1 Clostridiales bacterium
ATAAGCCGGAGATCACCTTCGACGTCTTTGAGCAGGTGGAGCTCACCGTGGTCAAGGTGAAGGAATGCGACCATGTGAAAAAGTCCAAAAAGCTCCTCCGCTTCCAGCTGGACGACGGCACCCCGGAGGGGCGGCAGATCCTCTCCGGCATCGCCGCCTGGTACGAGCCGGAGGCGCTGGTGGGCAAGACCCTGGTGGCCGTGACCAACCTGGCCCCCCGGAAGATGATGGGTCTGGAGTCCAACGGGATGCTGCTCTCTGCGGAGAGCGGAGACAGCTTTACTCTGGTGATGCTGGACGACGGCATTCCCGCCGGGGCGAAGCTCTGCTGAGTGCGCAAAGGGCGGACAGAGGATAGCCTGTCCGCCCTTTTTCTGCCCTGGGGCGGGGCGGCGCACATTTATCACATATCACAAAAACAGACTGCAAACAGTGTGTGAAATTTTTATCAAATCTTTTCGTTCCCTATTGCACTTTCCAGCGGAGGGGACTATAATCGTATCGTTAAAGAATAAACAATCTTCCATCCGCCAAACTATGAATGAAACACGGAGGTCATCAGTTATGAAGGATATCTATGTGGTCAACTGCTGCCGGACTGCCATCGGCAAGTTCCAGGGCTCTCTGTCCAACGTCAAGCCCGCCGACATGGGCGCGATCGTGGTGAAGGAGGCCCTGAAGCGGGCCAACGTCGCCCCGGAGAACGTGGACGAGGTCATGTTCGGCTGCATCCTCACCGCCGCCCAGGGCCAGAACGTGGCCCGTCAGGTCTCTCTCAAGGCCGGTATCCCCATGTCCGTTCCCGCCTACACCGTGGGCATGGTCTGCGGCTCCGGCATGAAAAGCGTCATCGAGGGCGCGCGGGCCATCAGCGCCGGGGATGCCGATATTATCGTAGCCGGCGGCACTGAGAATATGACCATGGCTCCCTACGCCGTCCCCACCGCCCGCGGCGGCGCCCGGATGTTCAATACTACCATGGTGGATACCATGGTCAACGACGGCCTGTGGGACGTGTTCAACAACTACCATATGGGCTCCACCGCTGAGAACATCTGCGACATCTGGGGCATCACCCGCCAGGAGCTGGACGAGTTCGCCGCCTCCTCTCAGCAGAAGTGCGAGGCCGCCCAGAAGGCCGGCCGCTTTGAGGATGAGATCGTCCCTGTCCCCGTCAAGGTCAAGCGCCAGGTGGTGGAGTTCAAGGTGGACGAGTTCCCCCGCGCCGGCGTCACCGCCGAGGGCCTGACCAAGCTGAAGCCCTGCTTCCCCACCACCGCCGACGGCTCCGCCGACAAGGTCACCATGACCTTTGAGACGGACGGCATCCGGGAGGTGGAGTCTGACGGGACCGGCCGGGTCACCGCCGCCAACGCTTCCGGCATCAACGACGGCGCTGCCGCCATCGTGCTGGCCTCCGGCGAGGCTGTGGAGACGTACGGCCTCAAGCCCATGGCCAAGCTGATCTCCTACGGTCAGGGGGGCGTGGATCCCAAGATCATGGGCGTCGGCCCCGTTCCCGCCACCCGTCAGGCGCTGAAAAAGGCCAACCTGACCATCGACGACATGGACCTCATCGAGGCCAACGAGGCCTTCGCCGCCCAGTCCGTGGCCGTGGCCAGGGAGCTGCACTTTGACATGAGCAAGGTCAACGTCAACGGCGGCGCCATCGCCCTGGGCCATCCCGTGGGCGCCTCCGGCGCACGGATCATCGTCACTCTGCTCCACGAGATGCAGAAGCGCCCCGAGGCCCACAAGGGTCTGGCCACCCTCTGCATCGGCGGCGGCATGGGCGTCGCCACCATCTTCGAGAAGTGCTGAGCGCAGCGCGCCAAACCGATCATATCATATAAGAGGGCCTGGGGCAGAACGGTCTGCCCCAGGCCCTCTTAGACTGTCTATACCAGTGAGGGAGCAGCTCCCCCCGTCATTTGAAATATTTGCTCGTCCGGTAGCCGATGGCCTCCGCCAGATGGAGGGCGGAGATCTGCTCCGCCCCCTCCAGGTCGGCCACCGTCCGGGCCACCCGGAGGATGCGGTCATAGCTCCGGGCAGTCAGCCCCAGCCGCTCAAACGCCTGGCGGAGCAAGGTGTTCCCCGCCTCGTCCAGCGCGCAGTACCGGGACAGCTCCGGCTGGCCCATGTGGGCGTTGCAATCCACCCCGGTTCCCTGGTAGCGCTGCCGCTGCCGCTCTCTGGCCCGCTCCACCCGCTCCTTGATCTGGGCGGAGGACTCCCCCGGCTTCCGGTGGCTCAGCTCCTCATAGCTCAGGGCGGGCACGTCCACCTGGAGGTCGATCCGGTCCAGCAGCGGCCCGGAAACCCGGGAGCGATACCGCTCCACCTCCCGCTGGGTGCAGCGGCACCGCCCGTCGTCGAAGCCGTACCAGCCGCATTTACAGGGATTCATGGCGCAGACCAGCATGAACTGGCTGGGGTAGACCACCGTTCCCGATACGCGGGAGATCTGCACCTTTCCGTCCTCCAGGGGCTGACGGAGCACCTCCAGGGCGTCCCGGTTGAATTCCGGCAGCTCGTCCAGAAACAGCACCCCGTGGTGGGCCAGAGAGACCTCTCCCGGCCGGAGCAGTGACCCGCCCCCCGCCAGAGCGGGCGGGGAGACGGTGTGGTGGGGAGAGCGGAAGGGGCGCTGGGTGGCCATGGGGTGCTCCGCGTCCAGCTGTCCCGCCACGCTCATCAGCTCCGTGACCTCCAGCGCCTCCTCCTGGGTCATATCCGGCAGGATGGAGGGGATGCGCTTGGCCAGCATACTTTTCCCTGAGCCGGGAGGGCCCACCATGAGCAGGTGATGTCCTCCGGCGGCGGCTATCTCCGCCGCCCGCTTCACTTGGGCCTGGCCCTTGATGTCGGCAAAGTCAGGCACCGGCTCCGCACTGGGCTTTGGCGTCCAGGGGATGGCGGGGGCGATCTCCGAGCGCCCGCAGAGGTGGTCTGCCAGCGTCTCCAGCCGGTCCACCGGATAAACCGTCAGCCCTTCGGCCAACGTAGCCTCCGGGGCGTTGTCCCTGGGGACAAAGAGCCGCTGAATGCCCGCCCGCCGGGCGGCCATTGCCATGGGCAGCACCCCCCGCACCGGGCGCAGCTCCCCGGAGAGGGAGACCTCTCCCAAAAAGGCGCAGTCCTCCAGAGAGGCGAAAATCTGTCCGCTGGCGGAGAGGATGCCCACCAGGATGGGAAGGTCGTACACTGTCCCTTCCTTCCGCCGGTCCGCCGGGGCCAGGTTGACGGTGATCCGCCCCACCGGGAAGGTGAAGTGGCAGTTTTTCACGGCGGCGCGGACCCGGTCGCGGGACTCCCGCACGGCGGCGTCGGGCAGGCCCACTACCTCGAACGCCGGCAGACCCGGAGCCAGGTCGCACTCCACCCGTACCTCGTAGCCGGAGATCCCCTGGAGCGCCAGGGAGCGGACGCTGACGACCATTGCACTCACCTCAAATCAGACGTTGTCGTTTTCCAGAAAATAGGTGGCCTCCATATCCGCCACCGACAGGGCGAAGGCCAGGGGGTACATCTGGAACGCCTTGCCCACGCTCCCCTTGTCCTCGCTGCCGGAAAAGCCCATGTGGTAGCGGATGGCGAAGGCCTCCTCACGGGTGAGCCGGAGGTAGCCGTTGACCACATAGACGCTCTTTTCCCCGTGGCCGTAGGGCATGGGGTCGTCGAACTGGTAGGAGGGCACCTGGGTCCACTTGCCGTCCTCCCCCTTCACGTTGCGGAAGGTCTTTTTGTAGCAGCCTGCCTTGCAGACGTCGTGGAGCAGGGCCACCAGGGCCACCGTCTCCTCGGAGTATTCCAGGCCGTACAGCTCGTTCACCCGCTCTCTGGCCAGATAGTCCACCAGACAGTGGTAGACGTTCAGGCTGTGCTCGCACAGCCCGCCCTCGTAGGCCCCGTGATACCGGGCGGAGGCGGGGGCCGTGAAGAAATCGCTCTTGTTGGTGAGATAGTCCAGCAGGGCGTCGGCCCCCTTTCGGGTGATCTTCTCCCGGTAGATTTCGATAAATTCCTCTTGACAGGACATTGAAAACGCTCCCTTCCCTGGAGTGTAATATAAAAAATTATAGCACACCTCGACCGTCTCCGCCACAGTTCCCGGCAATTTTCCACGGAAATCGGTTCCTTTGTTCCAAACGGTGTGATATAATGGGAAAAGATATGGACATAGGGACGAGGCCCTTCGGCCCCGACCGTTCTCTGCGCTCCGGGAGGTGCCTTATGAAAGAGAAAATAACCGTCAATATTGCAGGCTCCGCCTACACCCTGGTCACCACCGACGACCCCGCCCATGTGGAGCAGGTGGCCGCTCAGGTGGACCAGATGATGACCTCCGTCATCCAGCAGACCAGAGTCTCCGCCCTGGACGCCGCCGTTTTAACGGCGATCAATGCGGTGGATTCCGCCGTCCGGGAGCAGCAGACCAGCCAGACCCTCCGGGAGCAGATGAAGGACAACCTGGAGGAAAACCGCAAGCTCCGTCAGGAGCTGGCCGACGCCCGCCGGGAGCTGACCCGGCTGAAAAAGAACGCCAGAAACGCCGGTGGGAACGGAAGCGAGTCGCGCTGAGCCCCACCGGAAAAGAACCACAAGAGGGGAACGGAAATGATGGAAATACTCTCTCCCGCCGGCTCCTATGAGGCGGTGACCGCCGCCGTCCAGAGCGGGGCGGACGCCGTTTATCTGGGCAGCAAGGCCTTCAACGCCCGGCGAAGGGCGGCCAATTTCGACGACAACAGCCTCCGGTCTGCGGTAGAATACTGTCATCTCCGTGGGGTGAAGGTATACCTCACCCTGAACACCCTGCTCAGCGACCACGAGCTGCCCCAGGCCGCCCGGCTGGTCTCCTTTTGCAGCGAGATCGGGGTGGACGCCCTCATCGTCCAGGACCTGGGGGCGGTGCGGATGGCCCGTCAGGCAGCCCCCGACCTCCCCATCCACGGCTCCACCCAGATGACCGTCCACAGTCTGGACGGGGTGCTGGCCTGCGCCGCCCTGGGGATGGAGCGGGTGGTGCTTTCCCGTGAGCTGTCCCGGCAGCAGATCGCCTTTATCTGCCGCCGCTCCCCCATCGAGATCGAAGTGTTCGTCCACGGGGCGCTGTGTATGTGCTACTCCGGCCAGTGCTTCCTCTCCTCCGTCATCGGGGGCAGGAGCGGCAACCGGGGGATGTGCGCCCAGCCCTGCCGGATGATGTACGGCTGGGGGGGAGGCGCAGACAGCTACCCCCTGAGCCTGAAGGATATGTCCCTGGTCCGCCACCTCCGGGAGCTGGAGGAGATGGGGGTGGCCAGCGCCAAAATCGAGGGCCGGATGAAGCGTCCGGAATATGTGGCCATCGTCACCCGGGTCTATGCAGACGCTCTCCGGGAAGGCCGTCAGCCCACCCAAAAAGAGCTGAATGACCTGAGCGCCGCCTTCAACCGCCAGGGCTTTACCGACGGCTATTACATGGGCAAAACCGGGCCGGAGATGTTCGGCGTCCGGGAAAAGGAGCAGATACCGGAGCGGCTCTTCGCCCAGACCCGGCAGGAATACCGCCGGGAGCATCCGCGGGTCCCCGTCCGTTTCTCCCTGGAGATGAAGTCGGGCCGTCCCCTCCGATTGCAGGTGGAGGATGACCGGGGAGAGCAGGTCTGCGCCGAGGGCCCCGTCCCCCAGCAGGCCGTTCACCACGCCGTCACCGAGGAGGAGCTTTGCCGTCAGCTGGAGCGCACCGGAGGCACGCCCTATCTTGCCGACGAGATCGAGACGGCGATCGACCCCGGTCTGGCCGTCTCCCTCTCCGCTGTCAACGGTCTGCGCCGGCGTGTGCTGGACGATCTGAACGTCCGGCGCATCCGTCCTCCGGAGCGCAGGTCAGGGCAGTTCGTCCCTGCCCCCCGACAGAAGGGCCGGGAGGAGCCGCCTGTCTTTACCGTCTCCCTGCGCAGGGGAGAGCAGCTGACCCGGTCGCTGCTGGAGCAGGGGCCTCAGGTCGTCTACCTGCCCCCGGAGGAAATTCTCAGCAGCCGTGCCATGGTGGAGGCTGCCCTGGAGCGCTCTGTGGAGGTCTGCGCCGCCCTGCCCCGGATCTGCTGGGACAGCGAGCGGGGCAAGCTGACCGAACAGCTGGAGCAGGTGCGGGAGATGGGCGTTTCCACCGCTCTGGTGGGAGAGCTGGGGGCGCTGACCCTGGCGCTGAATCTGGACTTCGCTCCACGGGGCGACTTCGGCCTGGGCGTCTACAATGGGGAGACGCTGGAGCAGCTCAAGGAGATGGGGCTCATCTCCGCCACCCTGTCCTTTGAGCAGCGGCTCGCCCAGGTGCGGGACGTGAGCAAGCCCATCGACACGGAGCTGATCGTCTACGGACGTCTCCCCCTGATGATCACCCAGAACTGCATTATCAAAAACCGGACGGGCCGGTGCGCCTGTCAGCGGTCGAATACCCTCACCGACCGCACCGGGGCCCAGTTCCCGGTGCTCCCCGCCTGGGGCTGTCGGAACGAGATACTCAACTCCAAAAAGCTCTTCCTGGCGGACAAGCCGGAGCGCTGGCAGAGCCTGGGTCTGTGGGCCGCCCGGCTGAGCTTTACCACCGAAAATCCCAGGGAGTGCGTCCGCGTCCTGGAGCGCTATCAGGGTCACGGGGGCTTCGACCCCTCTGACATCACCAGAGGGCTGTACTTCCGGGGGGTAGAATGACCCGTCCGGACAGAGAACACAGAAAGAGGAACCACGCCATGAAGCTGAACTGGAAAGCCGTCTCCCCCAAAATCGGCCGGGAGATCCCCGCCCCCTACTACGCCAGCGCTGGAGCCGCCGCCATGGACCTCCACGCCTGCCTGGAGGGGCCGGTGACCATTCCCCAGGGGGGGAGAGCGCTCATCCCCACCGGCATCGCCATCGCCCTGCCCTCCCCGGACTATGTGGCCCTGATCTTTGCACGCTCCGGGCTGGCCGTCCGACACGGCATCATCCCCGGCAACTGCGTGGGAGTCATCGACAGCGACTACCGGGGAGAGATCAAGGTGGGTCTTTACAATTCCGGCGCCGCCGACTTTACGGTGCAGCCGGGCGACCGCATCGCCCAGATGGCCGTCGTCCCGGTCGTCCAGGCGGAGCTGGTGCAGACGGATACCCTGGACGAGACGGAGCGGGGCGGCGGCGGCTTCGGCTCCACCGGGCGGTAGATCGTCGCCCGGCGATACGAAACAGAACAAGGAGAAGAATACCATGTCGATTATTTTAGCCTCTCAATCACCCCGGCGGCGGGCGCTGCTGGAGCAGATGGGCATCACTGATTTCACCGTCCTCCCCGCCAGGGGGCAGGAGGATATGTCCGCCGAGCTGACGCCGGAGCATCTGGTGGAGACCCTGGCTCTGACCAAGGGCCGGGAGGTCGCCGCCCGGACGGCGGCGGGAAACCTGGTCATCGCCGCCGATACGGTGGTGGCCCTTCACGGGGAGATTTTGGGAAAGCCCCAGGATGAGGCGGACGCCTATCGGATGCTCCAGCTCCTCTCCGGGGAGACCCACGCCGTCCATACCGGCGTCGCCGTCCTCCGGGACGGGCAGACCCTGTGCGAGCATGAGACGACCCTGGTCCGGTTCCGTCCCCTCTCCGAGCGGGAGATCCGGGCCTACATCGCCACCGGGGAGCCGATGGACAAAGCCGGGGCCTACGGCATCCAGGGCCGGGGAGCCGTGCTGATCGAGGGCATTCAGGGAGATTACTGCAACGTGGTGGGCCTGCCGGTCTGCCGCCTGAGTCGGATGCTGGAGACCTTCGGCGTCCGGACGCTGGGATAAGCTGCCGGAACGGGGACGGGTCGCCATGAAGAAATTCCTGCAAAAAAACGGCTTCGCCGTGCTCATTGTCGCCCTGCTGCTGACGGCGGCGGTGTCCATTCTCACCGCCCTGATGCCGGTAGACCCGCTCACCAATCTGGCAGGCATCCTCGCCACCCCCTTCCGGGCGGCGGCCACGGCGGTGACCTCCTGGGCGGAGGACGTGTGGGAATACGCCACCGAATATGAGGCGCTGAAGGAGGAAAACGAGGCCCTCAAGCTCCAGGTGGCCCAGCTGGAGGAGGAGAACCGGGAGGCTACGGAGGCTCTGGAGGAGAACGAACGCCTCCGGACGCTGCTGGAGCTGCGGGAAAAGCGCTCCGATTTCGTCTTTGAGTCCGCCACTGTCACCGGGCGCAGCGTCACCAGCTGGTCCGCCACCCTGACCATCAGCAAGGGCACCGCCCAGGGGATAGAGGAGGGCGACTGCGTCATCACCGAGGCCGGCTACCTGGTGGGTGTCATTGGAGAGGCGGGAACAAACTGGTCCACCGTGGTCACGATCATCGACCCGGATATCTCCATGGGCGCCCTGGTCTTTTCCACCGGGGAGGACGGACTGCTGGAGGGCGACCTGACCCTGATGCTGGAGGGGGCCTGCCGCCTGTCCTATCTGGGCACCGATTCGGAGGTGACCGTCGGAGACGAGGTACTGACCTCCGGACTGGGAGGCGTCTACCCCTCCGGGCTGATGATCGGCACGGTGGAGCGGGTGGAACTGTCCTCCTCCGGCGTGGAGCTGTACGCCATCCTCCAGCCCGCCGCCGACCTGGAATCGCTGGAAGAGGTCTTTGTCATCAAGGAGTTTGACATCGTAGAGTGAAGGGCATGAAGAGGAACCGAACGCAAAACCGAATGAAGCGCACCCCCGTCCGCCGGGAGGAGGCGTCCGGCTGGCCCGTCCGCATCGGGGTGTTGCTCCTGTGCTTTTTTCTGGAGCGGTGCGTGCTCAACCGGTTTCCCCTCTGGGGCGGCGCCCCGCTGCTGATGCCCCTGGCGGTGGCGGCCATTGGCTTTCTGGAGGGCTCCGGTCCTGGGGCGGTCTGCGGCCTGGGGGCAGGGCTGGCGGGCGCTCTGGCCATCGGCTCCGACGGGACCGCCCTCATCTGGTTTGAGACTGCCGTGGGT
>JAJBTD010000070.1 GCA_020861055.1 Clostridiales bacterium
GTTTTTTCTGCTTTTTGGTCTTTCGGGGCGCGCGTTCCTCGTCTGTACCGGGGATATGCCGCTCAGCCATGCGCTGCATGGCTTCCTCCTCCTGCCCCTCTTCGCTCTCGCTCTGGAACATGGAGTCGGCGAACTGGTTGGCCCGCTCCTCCATCTCCTCCAGCTTTCTCTGGAACAGGCTGGGCTGCTCCGGCGGCGGCATCTCCACCACGTTATCATCCGGTATCTTTTTCTTTTGTTTCCGGCGAGTCGGCTCCGTCTCCTGTTCCTCGTCGCCGCCGGGCTTCGCCTCCTGGGCGGAACGCCGCCGCTCCTCAGCGGCCTCTCTCCTACGCTCCCAGTTTCGTTTCAAAAGAGCGCCCAGCGCAGCCGTACCCGCCGCCAGCCGCTGAAGCGGGCCGGGTCCCCGTTCCGGAGGCTCCAGCAGCGACTCATCCGGGACGCCTTCCGCCCAGTCCTCCGCGTCTTCATTCGCTTTCCCGTCCTCCGGGTCCTCCGCCGGTTCCGTGGGGACAGGCTGGGTCAGCTCCGTCTCCGGCTCCGCAGGCTGCTCCGCCTCGTCCGCCGGCGGCTCCGTCTCATTCTCGTCCGCTTCCTCCGCAGGCAGCTCCGCTTTTTCCTCCGGCAGACCGGGGATGACCATCTGCTCCCAGTCCTCTTCCTGCTCCTCCGGAGCGGGACGCAGATCCGGCTCATCCTCCGCCTGATCCTGGTCAAAGGCCCGGTCAGCGGCAGGCTTGCTCTCCCCGCCGTCCCGTTTGCGGATATTCAAGGTCAAAACCTGTACCCGGCGCTCCTCCTGGACAGAGTGTTTCCTGGGCGGCTCCTGATGGCTGGCTATTTTCGACAGTTTGTCCCACTCGGAATCGCTCAGCGGGATATCATCCGGTATCTCCTCCGCCGATGCGGGTTCTTCCGTATTCTCCGCCGTTTCCGCTGCCGTTTCCGGTTCCTCCGGCGCTTCTTCCGGTTCCGGCTCGGCCCGCCGCATATGGCTGGGAGAAAGCAGGTCGGTCAGCAGCTCCGGACCGTCGTCCTCCGGAATGGGCGCTGCCTCCCGCGCCGTGTCCTGCGCTCTCATGAAAGGCCGGCTGCTCCATCTGATCGTCTTCTCCTCCGGTGCGTCCTCGCCGGACGGCTTCTGGTCAGGGCTCTGCTCAGCCGCAGGCCGGGACGCTTCCTCCGCCGCCCGTGAAGCACGGAGCAGGCTGTTAATGTCCAGTCTCTCCGGCCCTTTGTTATCGTTCGTCACAGTATCACCTTACTATCTGTTCCCGCCCAGGCGTTGGCGCACCGCTTCATAGAGCAGGATCGCCGCAGACGCAGACGCATTGAGTGAATTCAGCTTCCCCTTCATGGGAATACTGACGGTAAAATCGCAGTTCTCCGCCACCAGGCGGCTCATCCCGCTGCCCTCAGAGCCGATGACGATGGCCGTCGGCCCTTTCAGGTCGGCGTCGTAAAGGCTCACGTTCCCGTCTGCAGCCGTTCCAAAGATCCAGAGCCCCTGCTCCTTCAGCTCCTTCAGGCAGGCGGTCAGGTTGGGCACCCTGGCCACCGGCACATAGGACACCGCCCCTGCGGAGGTTTTCGCCACAACAGCGGTCAGACCGGCGCTCCGGCGCTTGGGGATGATGACCCCATGGGCGCCGGCACACTCGGCGGTACGGATAACCGCCCCCAGGTTGTGAGGGTCGGACAGCTCATCGCACACCAGCACCAGAGGCGGCTCCCCCTTCTGCCGGGCAGCGTCCAGAATGTCCTCCACACTGGCGTACTCCCGGACCGCGGCGATGGCGATGACCCCCTGGTGGGCGTGGGTCTGGCTCATATGGTCCAGCTTTCTCCGGTCCACATCCACCACCACGATGCCCCTGTCCCTGGCTTTCGCCGCGATATGTCCCAGGGCGGCGTCTGTCTCTCCCCGTGCGATCATGATTTTGTCGATATTTGCTCCGGCCCGCAGGGCCTCGATCACCGCGTTGCGGCCCTCGATAACACCGTCCGCCGGACTATCCGGCCCGGGACGCCGATCTCTTTTGTCGCTCAATGGTACACCTCTCGTTTCGCAGCTTCTTCAGGGCGTCTGCCCCCTTGGTTTATCCGGCTCAGTATATCACATTTCCGCCGCTGTAAAAAGTGTGTCTGGCAATTTTACAGTCGCAGTACCGTTATCCATAATCGGCATAGAAGGTCCCCTCCAGGCTCTCTATCTCCCCGTCATCCAGATCGAAGGCCACGGCCTCCACCTGGTCCAGCTCACACAGGGAGTTTACCAGCGCCTGGAGGCACAGCTCCTCCGTTGAGAGCATCGCAGCCCAGCGCTCCGTCAGGTTGAGCACGCACACGCCCTCCACCATCCGGCTGTCCAGATGGGCCTCCAGATCGGCGAACGCAGCCTCCATCCCGTCCGTACCCGGTCCTGCGGCCAGCATCCCGATCACGGTGTCGATCTGATCGGTCAGCGACGTGCCGTACAGTTCCGCCTCCCGGTACTCCGTCCCCAGACCGGACCAGTCCGACAGGGGGAAATACAGCTGGAAGCCCACGACCTCCGGGCCCTGGATCTCTCCGGTGAGCAGAACATCCTCCCGGTCAAGAGGGACCTGACTGCCCTCCGGGAGCTGCTGGCCGTCCACGGTGATATTCAGGGATTCCACTCCCTCCAGCTGGGTCATGGTCAGCATCAGGCAGGAGCTGGCCACCGTCAGGGAGATGCCGGACAGGCCGTTGTAATCCTCGCTGAGGTTCAGGGTCAGCACCCCGTCCTCCAGCGCCCAGCTCCACAGCCGGACGCCGTCGGGCAGCGCCTGGGACAGACCGTCCGTTCCAGGCTCCTCCAGCATCCGGTCGAACACCTCGTCTACGGAGGACGCCTCTGAGCCCTCCGCCCAGTTCTCCGCACCCACTGCCGCCTGCCCATAGGTTTCCTGGTCGCCGGCGGCGTAGTAGATGAGGATGCCCTCCTCCTCCGTCTCCGTCGCCGCGCAGCCGACGAGAGCGGCGGACAGCGCCAGCAGAGACGCCAGCAGGATACACAGTCGTCCCCTCATGGCGTTCCCTCCTCTGCGTCCTCCGGGCCGGTTTCCGGGAAGGTGGCCTGGAACCAGTTGCCGCCCCCCGGCCGGGGGCCAACGCTGAGCCAGCCGCCGTAGAGGTGGACCGCATCCCGGACAATGGACAGGCCCAGTCCGGTGCCTCCCGCCTCCCGTGAGCGGGCCTTGTCCACCCGATAGAACCGGTCAAAAACCTTCTCCCGCTCCTCCTCCGGGATGCCAATGCCCGTGTCCTCCACCCGTAGGAATACCTTTCCGTCCTCATGCCCCAGGACCACCCGGACCAGCCCCTCCGGGCAGTTGTACTTGATGGCGTTTTCCACCAGGTTGTAAATCACCTGATACAGATCGTCCTCTCCGGCCAGGATGACGCAGTCCGGCTGGAAGTCAGTCTCAAAGGTAACGCCCCGGCTCTCCGCCAGGGGGGTCAGCATATGGAGCACGTCCTCCGCTGTCCGGTCCAGCTCCACCCGCTGCCGCCGGGGCGTCCGTCCGCTGTCCATCCGGGTCAGGGCCAGCAGATCCTCGGTGATCCGGTTCAGCCGCCCCGCCTCCGTGCCGATGTCACCCACAAAGTCCCGCATGGTTTCCGCGTCCATATTCTCGTTCTGGAGAATGGAGTCGGAGAGGAGCTGGATGGAGGCCAGCGGCGTTTTCAGCTCATGAGAGGCGTCGGCCACAAACCGGCGCCGGACCTCGTCCGTGGTCTGGAGCCGCTGGGTCAGCGCGTTGTACTCCTCCACCAGCTGGGCCAGCTCGTCCTTGCCCCGGATCTCCACCCGATGGTCGTACTCCCCTTCCCGCAGGGTCTGAATGGCGGAGAGCAGTCCGCTGATCCGCCGGGTCATGGTACGGGCCAGCACCAGGCACACCAGCAGGGCCACGCCGCAGATGACCAGAGACAGGTTTCGGATGTTGCCGCCCAATCCCTGGAGCAGCGCCCCCTGCTGACTGTCGTATTCATAGAGATAGACCGCCCCAATGGTGATGTTTCGGTAGACCACCGGGGTAGCGGCCTCGGAGCGGAACGCCCCGTCCTGATAGGCAGACTGGAATACGTCCTGCCCCTGGAGGGCCAGAACGATCTCCTGGAGCAGAGCATACCGGCCCTGAGCGATCTCCTCCGCCCCCTGGGCGCTGTCATAGAGCACCAAACCGGCGCTGTCCGTCACCATCACCCGGTTCAGGCTGGAGTCCTCGATCACCTCCATCACCCGTGCCACGCCGTCCTCCGTCAGCGTCTCCAGCCCCGCCAGGTTGGAGGCAATGACCGACGCCTCGCTCTGGAGGGCGGTCTGCTTCGTCTGAAAGACCATCTCCTGGGAGGCGATGAGGGGATAGGTGTTTACCACCGCCAGGATGGCGGCGATAATGAGGATATAGCTGACGGCAAATTTGAATTGCAGGCTGTGAAACAGAGGCACCCGCCCACGGTTTGCAGTTTTTTTCTCTTCCGTCGCCACAGTGAGCGCCCCCTTTCCCCTGTTATCTGCCCAGACCGGTCATTTGTTCGCCGCGAAGTAGTATCCCACGCCCCATTTGGTGAGGATATACTGGGGCGAGGCGGGCACAAGCTCCACCTTCTCCCGCAGCCGCCGAATGTGGACGTCCACCGTCCGGTAGTCGCCCTGGTACTCATATCCCCAGACCTGGTCCAGCAGCTTTTCCCGGCTGAACACCCGGCCGGGGTGGCTCATCAGCAGCTCCAGCAGGTCAAACTCCTTGGCGGTCAGATCTACTGACAGCCCCTCCCGCTGTACGTCGCGGGATGCTCTGCTCAGGGTGATGTGTCCGGCAACGAGGGTATCCTCCGGGTCACGGTAGCGTCCTGCCGCTCCATTCCCGTTTCCGGAGGAGCGGCGGAGAAGGGCCTTCACCCGCGCCTTCAGCTCCAGTACGTTGAAGGGCTTGGTCACATAGTCGTCCGCACCGCACTCGAAGCCCATAATCTTGTCCATGTCCTCTCCCTTGGCGGTGAGCATGATCACCGGCACGTCGGAGAACTCCCGTATCTGCATACAGGCATCCATCCCGCTGATGCCCGGCATCATCACATCCATCAAAATCAGGTCCGGCCGCTCCTGCCGGGCAAGCTCCACCGCCTGCTGTCCGTCATATCCGGTCACCACCTGGTAGCCCTCATTTTCCAGGTTGAACCGCAGGCCCTTCACCAGGACACGCTCATCGTCTACAATCAGTATCTTCATGCCTTCTCCATTCCCCGCTCTCTGGCCTCCAAAAAGGCCTGTGCTTCCTCTCTGGACATAATACGCTCCGATGTCAGTGCATGGTCGTCCCGCTCCACGCCCACGGGCCTGTCCTCCTGGGCCAGCTGCGCCCGGTACTCCCTGGCAGAACAGCCGAACCGTTGGAGAAACAGCTTGTTGAGATATCTGCTGTCCGAAAAGCCGCATTCCATGCAGATATCCAGCAGGCTCAGTCCAGGGTCCTCAATGAGCTGGAGCGCCTTCTCAAATCGGGTGATGTTCAAATAGTCCTGGAAGGTAATATTCAGATTGTCCCGCAGAAAATGGGACAGATAGGCGGTGGTAACGCCCTCAGCCTCGGCCAGATCGGACAGCCGGAGCTGCTCGTAATAATGCTCCTCGATATAGCCGGTGATCCGGTCCAGCCGATCCGCCTTCTTCTTCCGGGAGGAATACTCCGAGTCGCTGATGGTACGGTAGGGCAGCCGCAGCAGCAGATCCCGGAACAGCATACAGACCTGGGCCACGCAAAAGAGGGGGCTGTACGGCTCCCGGCTCCAAAAGGACTGGGCCGTATCCAGCATCCGACGGGAGAGCACCGCCAGCACCGGAGCGCTGACCTCTCCGCTGACCCGCACCCGGTCAAATTCCACCCGGCGCAGGGTGGGCATATAGTCTCCGCAGAAGTGGACGGCAGCCTGGACGATCAGTATCTTCACCGGCTGAGAGGTGAGGCTGACGATCTCATGGGACTGATTGGGGTTGAACAGCAGCAGATCGCCCGGTCCCACCTGAAAGGTGTCCTCCTTCATGCGGATGCGCGCGCTGCCCTCCAGCACCAGCCCCAGCTCCCAGGCCCGGTGGATATGGGCATTCCGAAAGTTGATGCAGACGATGAAGCACTGTAAATGCCGCATGGTCTCATAGTGGATCATCTCGTACTCGCTCTGTCCCATATACCAGCCCTCCGATCATGTTTTTTCCATCATACCATAGGTATGACAGAAAAACAAGGAAAGAGCCGACGGAAAATCGCAAGATCGTCGTTTTTCGGCAGCACGCTGCCGCCCGACTTTCTTTTGATTCCCTTGTCACCGGCTCTCCCGTCGTGGTATAATGAACAAACGCCGGGAGAGCCCAGCAAATCCTCTGCCGTAGTTCTCAGAGAGGAGGCAGCCCCATGTCCGCCGTCAAAGACTTTATTCTCGACGCCTTTACCCAGGCCGACCATGTGCTGCTGGCTCTGTGCGTGGCGGTCAATCTGTTCGGTATTGCCCTGATCTACTCCGCCACCCGCTATGACGCCGATCTCCACTCCTATCCGGCCAAGCAGGCTATCGCCATGGGTATCGGCATCCTCCTCTACTTTCTCCTCTCTCAGCTGGATATCGACGCGCTGATGAGCCGATGGTACTGGGTCTTTCTGTTCAGCGCCGCCTTTATTGCCATTCTCGCCATTCCCAGCGTGGGCCATGAGGTGGGCGGCAACCGGAGCTGGATCGCCTTTCCCCTGTTCTCTGTCCAACCCGCAGAGCTGGTCAAGCTGACCTTCACCATGCTGCTGGCAAAGCAGATCGTCTCCCTCCAACGCGGCCGGGGCCTGAGCCACCCTGTTTCGGTGCTCTCTCTCTGCGCCCATGTGGGATTCTTCGTCTGCCTGATCTACCTGGTCTCCGACGACGCCGGTTCTGCTCTGGTGTACGTATTCATCTTCCTGGTCATGATCTGGGCCGGAGGACTGAAATGGTACTGGCTCCTGCTGGGGGCAGCGGTGACGGTGCTGGCCGGGTCCGCCCTGTGGCTCTATCTGCCGGAGGACAATTACTGGAAAATGCGCATCCTCGTCTGCTTCGACCACGACCTGGACCCCACCTACCGGGGCTTCCAGCAGACCCGCTCCCTGCTGGCCATCCGCTCCGGTAAGCTCACCGGCATGGGCTATCTTCAGGGCAATCTGACCCAGGCCAGCTACCAGAGCGCCCTTCCCGCCCGACACACCGACTTTATCTTCTCCGCCTGCTGTGAGGAGCTGGGCCTGGTGGGGGCGGCGGTGCTGCTGCTCCTGCTCGCCGCCATCATTCTCCGCTGCATTCACATCGGTCTCCACGCCAGCACCCCCTTTTACGGTCTGATTGCCGTTGGCTATGCCGGGATGCTGCTGTGCCAGGTGGTGCTCAACGTGGGGATGTGCCTGTTCGTGCTGCCGGTGGTGGGGCTGACCCTCCCCTTTGTCAGCTACGGCGGCTCCTCCCTCATCACCGCCTATGCCGCCATGGGCATCCTCTCCGGCATCCGGCATCGGCATCCTCCCAGCTGGCTCCAGGATCAGGTGAAGGATGCCTGGACGGTAGAGCCGGGAAAACAGGCTTAACTCAGAGGCCAGGCAGCCGCTCGATGAAGCGCCGCCTGGACTCTTTTGGATGATACGCTTATTTCTCTGTCGTCGCTGCGGAATCGGCGGGTTCCTCCGCGGACTCCTGTGCGGAGACGACGGCGCAGGCTCCGCTGCGCGCCTGTTCCCGCTCGTCAAACCGGGCGGCGTCTCTCCCGGCCAGCCACCGGAGCTGGAAGGAGAAGATCAGCGCTGCGCCTATCACCAGCAGAACGGTCAGACCGTTTTTGACCAATTGTTTCATTTCCACACTCCTTCCGTGAGGGGAGCAGGACGTTTTCCCCGTCCGGTCTCCCTATTTATCATGACGTTTTTTCGGGCCGAAACGTGACGGCTATTTCTCTTAAAACTTCTTACAATTTTCCGCCGTCTCCCTCCGGATGGAGCAAATGCTACGCTCCGTCTCCATCGGAACAGGCGCCGGTCTGCATCAAAACCCCATCGTCTGCCCAGCAAAAAAGCACCGCTGCCGGAACGAATCCAGGCAGCGGTGCTTTGCTATTTGATTGGATTGTACAGATGGAGGCTTACACCTCGAACAGCAGATCGCCGTAGCTGTACATGGGCCACACATCCTGATCCACCAGCAGCTCCAGCTCGTCGATGGGGGCGCGAAGCGCAGCCATGCAGGGAACGATGATGTCATGGTAGGCGTGAGCCATAGCGCCCATGGAATCCATATTGTGAACCTGGGGCAGCTTGCTCTCCAGATCGGCCAGGGCGGCGGAGGCCTGCTTCAGCAGGGCGTTCACCTGGTTCAGCAGATCCTTCTGGACGGAGGCGTCGGCGTCGATGGCCTCCAGAGCAGCCACTGTGTTGGCCAGATCGCCGGTGTAGGCCACGACGGCGGGGATATACGCCTTGGATGCCATATGAATCATGGCGTTGGCCTCGATGTTGATGGTCTTGGCATAGGTCTCGTACTGGACCTCCACACGGGAGGCCAGCTCGGCGCGGGTGAAGATGTTGAACTTCTCATACATTTCCACCACGTCGTCCTGCACCAGAACGGGGATGGCGTCCACCATGCTCTTGATGTTGGGCAGGCCCCGGCGGGCAGCCTCCTCCACCCAGGCGTCGGAGTAGCCGTCGCCGTTGAAGATGATGCGCTTGTGCTTGGCGATGGACTCCCTAATGTACGGCTTGCAGGCAGAGTCGATGTCCTCGGCTCCCTCCAGGGCGTCGGCAGCGTTGCTGCAGCTGGCTCTGATAC
>JAJBTD010000032.1:0-6382 GCA_020861055.1 Clostridiales bacterium
ATCCCCTCCTCATGCTCCAGGCATTCCAGCCCCAGAGCGCCGATATTCTGCTTCTCGATACCGGCGATCAGGGCCTGGGTGTCCATCAGCGGGCCGCGGGCGCAGTTGATGAGAACGACCCCGTCCTTCATACGGGCGATGGCGTCGCTGTCGATCATGTGGTAGGTCTGCTCGCTCAGGTTGAGATGTACTGTGATGATGTCGCTCTCCCGATAGAGGGTGTCCAGATCCGTGTAGGTGAGCCAGCGGGACGCCTGCCCGTGGTGATAGTCGTAGCCCAAAATCCGACACCCGAAGCCGGAGAGGTTTTGGGCGACCTGGGAGCCGATCCTGCCGGTCCCCAAAATGCCCACCGTCAAATTCCGCAGCTCCCGGCCATAAAGCCCCTGGAGGGAATAGTCGTTCACCTGCGTCCGCCACAGCGCCGCTTTATAATGGCGCAGGCAGAGCAGCATCAGCATCACGGTGTATTCCGCCACCCCGTTGGGGTCGTAATACGCGTTGCACACCGGCATGCCGATCTCCTTTGCGTGGGCCAGATCGATATGGTCATACCCGACGGTGCGCGTGGTCAGGCAGCGGATTCCCATCTGCCGATAGGCATCCAGAAGCGCTGCGTCGATTCGCCCCTGGCCCAGCATCGTCACGCCGTCGCACCCCGCCGCCATGGGAGCATTCTCCATTGTGGGGACCTGCTCCGTCAGCGCCAGCTCCACGCTGAACTGTTCGGCGCAGCGGGCGAAATGCGCCCTCTCATCGTCTCTGACTTCATAGGCAAGTATTTTCATACGGCACCTCCCAAATGATCTGGTTGCATGATAGCTCAGACTGTGCTATTCTGAATGTAACATAAATGACATTTGGAGGGGACAAAATGGAGATCAGGTTTTCCAATGAGGAGATGGAGCTGTTTTCCCAGGCGGGATATCTGCGCCGCTATGCCCGGAATGAGATCATCTATCTGGAGGGGGACGCGGCCAATACGCTTTGCATCATCCGCACCGGACGTGTGCGCATCCTGCTCAGTACGCCGGAGGGGGAGGAGCTGACACTGGAGATCGTAGAAAAAGGACGGCTATTTGGAGAGTCGTCCTTTCTGAGCAAAAGTCTGCGTCCCACCACCGTCCTGGCAGTGACCGATGTGGAGCTGATCTGCTGCACCATCCCCCAGCTGATTCCGTGTCTCTGCCGGAATCCGGATGTTCTGACGAAGGTATTGCAGCACTGCTCCGAGACAATGAATCATCTCTCCTACACCCTGCATACCTTCCGCTTTATGGACCGCTATCAGCGGCTGGCCTCTTTCCTACTGACAGAGACAGGGACAGATCAGCCGGACAAGGGGATTACCGGTCAGTGCCTGCCATACACCCATGACGAGATCGCCATGTGTCTCGGTCTGGCCCGCCCGACGGTGAGCCAGGCGCTCAAGGAATTTGAGCGCAGAGGATGGGTGCGGTGCGCTTATGGGAGGGTCTACGTCCTGGATCGTGCCTCTCTGGAGCATACCGTAAACTCCGGTATCCGTCCGTGAGGGCAGCGTTTACCCCTCGTCCTTATGATCCGATCGCCTCAAAGCTCCACAGGTTGTTGATCTGGTCGGAGAAGTCGGCAAAGCTCCAGCGCTTGGCGCTGTTGGTGGGGCTGTTGGGGTCCCGGATGGAGAGGGTCCCGTCCGATTCGTTGTAGGCGTAGAGGACGATGTAGTGGCCATTGTCCGTGAAGATACCCTCACCCACGGAACAGATGACCGGATGGCCCGCCTCCAGGGCCTGGATGACCTGGTTCTCGTCCTTCAGGCCGAACTGCTCACACGCCTCGCTCATCAGCGTCCAGGAGGAGCCGTAGCCGCTGACATAATAGCCGTTCTCCTGGGCGTAGGCGGCGATGGACACCGGATCGTTGCCGTTCCAGCCGGTGAGGTAGAGGGACACCATGGACAATGCCGTGGGCCCGCAGCCAGAGGTGCCGATGACCCCGTCGCCATAGCTCACATAGCCCCAGCGCTCGTCCCACTGGATGAGGGAGGGGAAGCTGGCGGAGCTGCCCTCGGCGGAGAGGTCGATGGAGGTCTCCGTGTTTCCCGCCAGATAGTCCAGATAGTTCACCGCAAAGGGCATGGCCTCCGGGTAGCGCACCACGAAGGAGAGAATATTCTCCGGATAGACGGACAGATTTTTCAGCACCGTGGCCGCCTCCGGGTAGTCGTCCAGCAGGGCGTAGAGCTGCCCGCCGTAGCCAGTGTCGTCGGCGTACTGGGCCACCTCCGGGTCGTCCCTGGGGTCGGTCTCCTCCTTTGTCTCCGGGTCCTCTGACTGGCTCTCTTTCTCCGTCCCGTCGGTGACGTCGGCTGTGCCGGACGCCTCTGCCGCCGACGAGATAAGCCCCGCCACATGGACGAGTTGGGTGATGGTCATGACCAGTGCCAGCAGTGCGGCGATGCCGAAGAAGATCAGCTCCACCCTGGCCCAGGGGGTCCTGCGCTGCCGACGGCGGCGATGCTTGCGAACCGGGGGCGTGTAGGGCGCTTCCTCCGCTGGCTCCGTCGCCTGCTCCCAGGTGTTGGCCTCTGTCTGAGACTGCTCCTGTACCTGATCCACGGCGTTCCCCTCCTTTTCTCTCTCTGTTCGCCACATTATACCATTTCACAGCGGGAGGGACAAGGGAAAATGTCTGAACAGCGGGAAATCCGGCATAAAAAGACCCCCTGGCGTTGTTTCGCCAGGGGGATTTGCGAACGCTGTTTACCGGACCTGGAGCACGTCCTGATAGAACAGATCCAGAGCCTCCTTGGTGGGGAAGGTGGCCACATACATCTGGTTGCCCATGGCGTCGGCGAGGGCGTCGGGGATGCGGCCCACCATCTTCATGTTGGCGGCATATTTGCTCATGATCTCGGCGTGGCTGTAGACGAAATCCTTGCCGTCCCGGCGGCCTGCGTAGGCGCAGAAGGCGTGCTCCCCCTCCGGGAGAGAGGACTTGTCATAGGCGATCATGTCGGCCCAGATCTTGTACACGTCGGTGCTGTGGGCGAAGTCCATCATATCCGGGGAGAAGCCGCCGCAGGGGCGCATATTGACCTCCAGGGCCACCACCTGACCCTTTTTGCCCAGGCTCTTCTGGTCCTCGGTGAGACGGAAGAACTCGAAGTGGACGAACCGGCTCTTGACGCCGAAGGCCTTGACGGTGGCCCGGCCGGCGGCACGGGTATCCTCCGGCAGCTCCTTGAGGATGTAGTAGATGGAGTTGTCGTTGTCGTTGACGATGTCCATAATGGAGTTGGGGGTGACGTTGCCCGTCTCAAACAGAGGCTCTCCGTTAGAGTCGATGATGGCGTCGTAGGAGTTGACCTCTGCGTGGACGAACTCCTCCATGATATAGGTCACGGCGGGGTCTTTGACCTCGAAGAACCGCTTCAACTCCTCCTCGTTGGACAGCTTGTGGGTGTCGGAGGCCCCCACGCCGTTGTCCGGCTTGACGATGACGGGATACTTCACCCGGCGGATGAAGTTCTTGCAGCCCTCCACCGTGTCCACCAGATGGTACCGGGCCACGGGGATGCCCGCCTTGCGGTAATAGGTCTTCATCTTGGACTTGTACTTGATGCGGGGCATGTCCTCCACCTGGAAGCCGCTGGTGATGTGGAAGGCGGTGCGGAGCTTGGCGTCCCGCTCCAGCCAGTACTCGTTGTTGGACTCCAGCCAGTCAATGGGGCCGTGCTTAAAGATCAGGAAAGCCACCGCCCGATAGACCTCGTCATAGTTTTCCAGGTTGCTCACCTTGTAGTATTCGTTCAGGCTGGCCTTCAGGTCGGCGGACAGCTCGTTATAGGGCTGGTCGCCGATGCCCAGGACGTTCATTCCGTTCTTCTTCAGCTCCCGGCAGAACAGCCAGTAGTTGGTGGGGAAGTTGGGAGAGATGAAGATAAAGTTTTTCATAGGGATCGCTCGCTTTCGTTTTCTCAGGTTTTTATGGTTGAATGGTTCATGTCGTCCGGTTCAGCTGAGCAGGTAGGGCACGAAGTAGGCCACCTGCTTGTACCACCAGGGCCAGTCGTGGCAGCAGTCATAGCCCCAGTAGTCTACCCAGGTGTGGATGCCCTTGCGCTGGAGGATGCCGTGGAGCTGCCGGGTGGAGTCGGGCAGCTCCCAGTTGCCCAGGCCCACGCAGATCACTGACTTCTTCTGGTTGTACAGCTCGATATAGGGGTGATCCTCCGGCAGATTGGCCATATAGTGGACGGGGGAGTTCTGATACACCACCTCGTCCATATAGCCGTCAAAGCCGTAGTCGGCGGTGTAGATGCCGCTGAGGGCCAGCAGACCGTCGAACAGGTCGGGGCGGCGGTAGAACAGGTTGGCGGCGTGAGTGGCCCCAGGCTGCACCCAAAGGCGATGACGCCGGGATACCCCTCCCAGCCGTTGCGCTCGTTGGCCAGCCCCCGGAGAAAGGGCACCATCTCGTCGGTGATATAGCGCATCCACTGCTCATGGCGGCGGGCGCGCCAGTAGGGGTCGCCGCTCTTATCGGACCAGGTCTCTTTATCCAGTGTGTCGATGGACAGCACCATGACCTGGCCGGATTCGATCCAGGGGGCCCAGGCGTCGGTCATCTTGTAGTTTTCAAAGTCGTAGAACCGCCCGTCCTGGCAGGGGATAAAGATCACCGGTCGTCCGGCGTGGCCGTAGAGCTTGCACTCCATCTCCCGGTCCAGGGCGGGGCTGTAGTCCTTAAAATAGTTGGTTTCCATCTCTCTGTCTCTCCCTGTGGGGTTGTGGGTCGCCGCGCCCGCCGGGTCAGGGCCGGTACAGCAGTACGTTGAGGAAAAAGGGAATCTGCTTTTCCCAGCAGGCCTCGCAGTGGTCGCCTCTGGGGACGATACGGCTGGTGAGCAGCACCCTCCGGTCCAGCAGCATGGCGGTGACCTCGCCGAACTGGTGGGCCATGTTGGGGTGGAACTTCATCTCACGGGAGCCGTAGTCCATGTACACCACCGTATCCGGGTCAAGGGGGGCCCGGAGGATCATGTCCTCCAGCTGGTCGGTGGCAAACCAGATGGAGGGGGAGAGAGCCGCCCCACGGGAAAACACGTCGTTGTAGGCCAGCACCCCGTACAGGCTCATCAGTCCGCCCATGGAGCTGCCCCCCAGGAAGGTGTTGGCCCGATCGGGGAGGGTGCGGTATCTCCCGTCGATGAGGGGCTTGAACACCTCCACGAACCAGTCCATGGTGATCTTGCCCCGGCCCTGGATGGAGCCAAGGGTGGGGTCGCGGAAGGTGAAGGGAGAATACTCCGACAGACGGCCCCCGTCGGGGCTGTGGTTGCACTCCACGGCGGCCACGATCAGCTCCGTGTCGGTATAATCCAGATACTTGCCCATCCCCCAGCTCTTGCCGTAGGTGGCGTCCTCGTCGAAAAAGACGTTGTGGCCGTCGAACATATAGAGAACGGGATAGCGCTGCTCCGGCATCTCCTCATAGGAGGTGGGGAGGTAGACGTAGGCCCGCCGGGATTCCGGGCCGGTGGGGGAGGGAAAGAGGATATCCCAGGTATCGATCATAAATGCGTGCGCCTCCTGCGAAGTAAATCAAATTACTTGCGCCCTTGCAGTTTAGCACAGGAATACAAAGATTTCAACGTTGATTTCAACGAAGTGCCGGAAAATAAGAGAGGGCTTGTTTGGAGGTGCGGACAAAGAGAACAAAAAACGGGACCCGATGGCGCTTCGGGTCCCGCCGTGACGCGGATTTCGTCTGAGCTTTTTATGCCTCCATGATAACAGGAAGTATCATGGGGCTGCGCTTTGCCTTGCGGAACAGGTAGCTGGACAGCTCCCGCTTGATGTCCCCCTTAATGGTGGCCCAGTCGTCTCCGGGCTGCACCTGGGCCAGCACCTGGGCGGCCAGCTGCCGCACCTCGTCCATCAGCTCCTCGGACTCCTTCACATAGACGAAGCCGCGGGTGATGATCTCCGGGCCGGAGAGAACGGAGTGGTCGATGCTGGACATGGTGACGACGACCACGATCATGCCGTCCTCCGCCAGACGCTTCCGGTCCCGCAGAACCACGCTGCCCACGTCGCCCACGCCGTAGCCGTCCACCAGGATGCGCCCGGCGGTGACGGTGCCGTTCTGCCGGATGGAGTTGGGGGTCAGCTCCACCACATGGCCGATGTCGGTGATAACGATATGGTCGGGCTTCATCCCCATGTCCTGGGCCAGCTGGGCGTGGAGACGCAGGTGCCGCTGCTCTCCGTGGACGGGGATGAAGAATTTGGGCTTTACCAGGGCGTGGAGAATTTTCAGCTCCTGCTGGCAGGCGTGGCCGGAGACATGGAGATCGCGGCTGCGCTCGTTGATGACCACGGCCCCCTTCCGGTAC
>JAJBTD010000032.1:6392-8742 GCA_020861055.1 Clostridiales bacterium
TTCCGGTACAGCTCGTTGATCACGTTGCTGATGGCGTGCTCGTTGCCCGGAATGGCGGAGGCAGAGAGGATGATATGATCTCCCGGCTGGATCTCGATCTGCCGGTGGGTGGAGAAGGCGATGCGGGTCAGGGCGGACATCGTCTCCCCCTGGCTGCCGGTGGTGATGATGCAGACCTTGTCCTTGGGCAGACCCTTGATCTGGTTCAGGTCCACCAGCACCCCTTCCGGGATGTTCATATAGCCCAGGCGGGTGGAGACCTTCATGGCGTTCTCCATGCTCCGGCCGGAGACTGCCACCTTACGCCCGTACCGGTTGGCCACGTTGATGATCTGCTGGATGCGGTCCACGTTGGAGGCGAAGGTGGTGACGATAATGCGCTCGTCGCAGCCCTTGAACAGGGCGTCAAAGCTGGCGCCCACGGCGGCCTCGCTCTTGGTGAAGCCGGGGCGCTCCACATTGGTGGAGTCGCACAGCAGGCACAGCACCCCCTCCTTCCCCAGCTCGCCCAGGCGGGTCAGGTCGATCATGCCGCCGGAGACCGGGGTGGGGTCGATCTTCCAGTCGCCGGTGAACAGGATGGTGCCGACGGGGGTTTTGATGGCGAAGGCCACGGCGTCGGCGATGGAGTGGTTGATGTGGATAAACTCCACCTGAAAGACGCCGGCCTTGACCACGGTCCCCGCCTCGCAGGTGATGATGTCGGTGGTGGAGAGCAGATTGTGCTCCGCCAGCTTCAGCTCCACCAGTCCGGCGGTCATCCGGGTGGCGTAGATGGGCGCGTCGATGTCCCGGAGAACGTAGGGGAGGGAGCCGATGTGGTCCTCATGTCCGTGGGTCAGGAAGATGCCCCTGATCTTGGACTGGTTCTGGATGAGGTAGCTGTAGTCGGGGATGACCACGTCGATGCCGTACATATCGTCGCTGGGAAAGCCCATGCCGCAGTCGATCACGATGATGTCGTCCTTGTACTCCACCACGGTCATATTCTTGCCGATCTCGTTAAGACCGCCCAGGGGGATGATTTTCAGTTTTTCTGCCATAAAAATTCCTTTCTTCTGATTTGGTCGGGTTGTATGGAACGGATTTGCTAAAGGGGAATGTAAGGGAGACAGAGTCTGCCTCCTGGGAACGATCTGCCGCAGGACAGAGACGGCCCTGTATTCACCGCCTCTGCCTTACGGTCTGTGTCCTGTTCTTACCTGCATTGCCTGACCGCCGAGAACGCTCCCGGAGGGTCACAACGCCTTTTCGCTGCATTCAGTATAGCATACCGTCAGCAAAAAGTATATGCGCCAGTTTTCACAAATGCTTCTGTTGTTTTACCTTTTCGGTGATAATATCACACAATTCAGCGGCAAACTCCTGGCTCGGCCCCTCCGCCCGGAGGGACAGGGCGGAGCGGCCGGACACCGGGGCCAGCCAGACACTCCCCTCTCCGACGGGGATGCGGAGCCCCTCGCCGGTGCTTTGGGCGTGAGGGAAGTCCCGGTTCAGCGCCTCCATGGCGCTGCCCCGGCCCGTCTCCAGGGGGATCTCCCTGGTGTGCAGGGCAAACCGGGGCATCCGGGCGGCCAGCCGGGTCAGGCTCTGCCCCGTCCGGGCCAGATGGCCCAGCACCAGACAGGCGGCGGCGCAGCCGTCCCGGAGGGGGAGCAGCCGCCGGACCTGTCTCTCGGCCTCCGCCCCGTCCCCGCCCAGCCGGAGGGCCTTGCCCCCGAACGTCTCGGCCAGACGGTCCGCAGGGGAGGGCGCCGTCGGGGAGAGGGCCAGAACCCGCTCCCCCTGCTCCAGCAGCGCCAGGCAGCTGAGCAGCAGTCCCTGCTCCTCACCCAGCAGCCGCCCCTCCTCCGTCCGCAGGGCCAGCTCCCGGCCGTCTCCGGAGAGACGGAGAGAGATGTCCCCCGGTCTGCGCTCCCGAATCACGTCCACGCCCATCTGTCCCAGGCACTCGGTCAGCAGGCCGGAGGGGTCGTCCCGCCGGGCCACGGACACGGAGAGACGGGGAATGGGAGGGTTGGCCCAGGAGAGGACAGCCCGCATATAGTCGGCCAGACCGATTCTGGGGATACGAAGCTGTCCTTCACCGGCGGGCAGCGGCTCCCGTCCGGGCAGCTCTGTCTCCAGCCTGCGCCGCTGGGCGGGCGTAAGAGGCAAGCCGGACGGACCAAACAGGGACAGCGCCGCCCGCTCCCCCTGCCTCCGGAGAAACAGAGTGGCCGAAAGGCCCAGCTCTCCCGCCATCCAGGCCGCCGGAGCGGGAAGAGGCGTCTCCAGCACGGAGACCTCCCCGCCGCCGGAGAGCATCCCCGCCTGGGCAGCCAGGGCCAGGGGCTGGAGGGCGCTGTAC
>JAJBTD010000115.1 GCA_020861055.1 Clostridiales bacterium
TGCCGCTCCCGGAGCTTGCCGCAGAGCCGGTCCACATTCTGCTCCAGAGGCTCCACCCGCCCGGCGGTTTCCAGGTCGGTCAGGTTGAAAGCCTGGATGGCCAGATCCAGCACCTCCAGCACGGCGTCGGAGACGACGCGCAGCTCCCGCCGGGCGTCCTCGGAAAAGGTCTTGTCGTTCTGGCGCAGCGTCCGGCAGGAGAGCAGGATGCTCATGGCATGGTCGCTGATGCGTTCGAAGTCCCCCGCCGTGTGCAGCAACAGATTCAGCTCCAGGCTGTCCCCGATGGACAGGCTCTTGCTGGAGAGCTTCACCAGATAGGAGCCCAAGGCGTCCTCGAAGGCGTCCAGGTCCGCCTCCGTCTGCTGTATCATCTCGGCGCTGCCGTCGTCCCACGTCTCCACCAGGGCGAAGGCCTTTTCGCAGGCCTCCCTGGTCTGGACGGCCATGTCCACGCTGATCCGCTTGCACTGGCTCAGAGCCACGGAGGGGGTCACCATGAGCCGCTCGTCCAACATGGGCTGCTGCTCCTGCACCGGCTCCTCCGGGACAGTGAGATAGGCCAGCTTCTCCAGCAGATTGGCAAGAGGGAGCATGATCAGGGTGCAGGCCACGTTGAATACGGTATGGATGATGGCGATCCCCGCCTGGTTCACCGGTAGTTCAGTCCAGGTGAACTGTAAGATTGCGTCCGCCGCCAGATACACCGTCAGGCAGACCACCGTCCCGATGATGTTGAAGTACAGGTGCACCAGGGCGGCCCGGCGGGCGTTCCGGTTGGCTCCAATGGAGGAGATAAGGGCTGTGACGGTAGTGCCGATGTTCTGACCCATGATGATGGGGATGGCGCTGCCTACGGTGACGGCTCCCGTCACAGAGAGGGCCTGCAAAATGCCCACCGAGGCGGAGGAGGACTGGATAATAGCGGTGAGCAGCGCTCCCGCCAGGACACCCAGAATGGGATTGGAGAACATGAGCAGGATGTTGGTGAACCCCGGCACGTCCTTGAGTCCGGAGACTGCCCCTGACATGGTTTCCATTCCTGTGATGAGCACTGCAAACCCCAGCAGAATAGTACCCACGTCCCGGTGCTTGCTGTCCTTCAAAAACACATAGAAAATGACGCCGATCAGGGCCAGGATAGGAGTGAAGGAGGATGGCTTGAACAGCTGCACAAAGAAGCTGTCGCTCTCGATGCCGTTCAGGCTCAAAATCCAGGCGGTGACGGTAGTGCCCACGTTGGCCCCCATAATGATATTGATCGCCTGACGCAGCGTCATGATACCGGAGTTTACAAAGCCCACTACCATAACTGTGGTGGCGGAGGAGGACTGGATCACCGCCGTCACTCCCAGCCCGGTGAGAAAACCGGTCAGAGGGTTTGACGTGAGCCGCTCCAGTACCTGCTTCAATTTATCCCCTGCGCACTGCTCCAAGCCGTCCCCCATGACCGACATTCCGTACAGGAACAGTGCCAATCCGCCGATCAGGGTCAATACGTCAAAAAAATCCATAGCAAAATCTCCTCTGTCTTTCTCGTCCGTCCACCCCGTCAGAGCGGCATTGTCCGGGCGGGATTTGCCTATCGCTTTGCATTATGGTAATTCCCGACGTGTAAAAACTACTACCGGTTCCTGGTAAAATCTATGTAAAATCACTTGGCGATGACGCGCTCATCCGCCGCTCAAGGTCATGGGCCATCACGCAGAAGGGCGTCATGGCCCTCCTGCGCCTATCGTAGAAAATCCAGACGAAAACTTTCTCTGAAACCGGTTGCAATTTAGTTGATTCGCTGATATAATGCGTGTATAAGTGCGAAAACGTTTCCGATTGATCCGTAGAAGTCGACTGCCGATGCGCAGCCGTTCGGCGGCGTATGTGCCGTTTTCAGCGAGGGGAGAGAAACCCATGTCCGTTATCACTTCCATTGGAGAGATCCTTATTGACCTGACCCAAACCGGAGTCACGCCGGAAGGCGTTCCTCAATACGCCGCCTACCCCGGAGGCGCTCCCGCAAATTTGGCAGTGGCCGCCGCCCGTCTGGGCGCAGACGTCTCCTTTGTGGGCAAGGTGGGCAAGGACCGTTTCGGCGATCTGCTCCGGAGTTCTCTGGAGCGCAACGGCGTGGACGCCTCCTGTCTCTACACCGACCCAAAGGAGAGCACGACGCTGACAGTGGTCTCTCTGGCGGAGGGGACCAGAGAGCGCTCCTTCACCTTCTACCGCTCCCCTGGGGCGGATTCCTGTCTGACCCAGGATGAGACGGTGGCCGGTCTGGCGGCCTCCCATCCCCGCATTATGCATTTCGGCTCCGTGTCACTCACCCAGGACCCCGCTCAGTCCGCTCTCCTGGTGGCCGCCGCCACCGCCCGGAGGATGGGCGCGCTTGTCTCCTTTGATCCCAATTATCGGGAGCAGCTCTGGCCCAGTATGGCCGACGGGGTCTACCGGATCAAGCAGGCCCTGCCCTTGTGCGACATTCTCAAAATCAGCGAGGGTGAGCTGCGCATCATCACCGGCACTGGCGACTGGGAAAAGGGCGCCGCACAGTTGGCCTCCTACGGCATCATTCTTGTGCTCATCACTCTGGGCAAAAACGGAGTTTTTTATCGCTATCGAGGCAAAACCGGCCATGTTCCGGGGCATTTGTGCCAGGTAAAGGACACCAACGGCGCAGGAGATGCTTTCTTTGGCGCTTTTCTCTCCCAGATCGCCGCAATAGATCTGAGCAGTCCCATTCCGACGCCTAAGCTGGAGCGGATACTGGATTTCTCCAATCGAGCTGCCTCTATCGCCGTCAGCCGCAGCGGAGCGATTCCAAGCCTGCCTACCTTGGAAGAGGTCGAGGCGCTGGGGTAAGCAAAGGCACGCTTCGGCGGTTCCGGCTTCCACCTCTCCCCTGTTTTCTCATAAGATACAATACAAAAGCCGCCGTTCCTCCCGCTTGGAAGGAACGGCGGCTTTTGTTCATTGGACTGACGCTATGCAGCGTTTTCTTTTTCACCTGGCCCATTGGCCAAAGGGTACCGAGGTCACGCCTTGGTCAGATATTTAGAGGAGCAGTAATAATAGCTGCCATTGACGTAGACACGGTACCAGACGGTCCCACTGACATTATAGCTCTCACCGGAGACGACCTTGACGGTAGCTCCGCTGGCGAACGTCCCAGCGAGGGCGTAGGTGCCTCCCGGTCCGGTGCGATAGTTCAGCATACCGGTCGTGACATAATTCACCAGAGTGGGAGTGGAACTGACCGTGGCCTTAGCGGAAATGCCAGAGGTGTTATAGTAAGACAGGTAGCTACCGTTCACCGCCCGAACCGTATACAGATAGGTTGTGCCTGCGACCAGCCCGGTATTGTCCGTATAGCTGAGGGTCGTGCTGTTGGAAATGGTGGCAATCCGTGACCAGCTGCCTCCGGACACCTTCCGGTATACCCGGTAACCCTTGGCTCCGGTGACGGCCCCCCATTTCACGGTGATGCCGCTGGAGGAGGCGGTGATGGAGGTCAGGCTGGGGGTGCTCAGCCTGACGCAGCTCACACCGGTAGAATCGTAGCCGGAGCGAATGGTGCTGCTGGAGGTGGTATAGATTGCCCGGACAGTATAGGTATAGCTGGTTCCGGAAGCAGCGCTGGTGTCCGTATAGCTGACGGTAGAGCCGCTGGACACAGTGCCAATTAAGCTCCAGCTGCCACCGGATACCTTTCGGTACACCTGATAGCCGTCGGCGTTGCTCACTTTACTCCACTTCACCGTAATCCCTGAGGTCGCATTGTCAGCCGAGGACAGGGTGGGCGTTGCCAGCAGATAGCGGGAGGAAACGTAGTAATAACCGCCGTTGATATAGGCCCGGTACCAGGCGACACCGCTCACGGTATAGCTCTCACCGGAGACGACCTTTACTGTAGTTCCCGCTGTCAAGGTTCCCTTCATGGAGTAAGAGGTGCCCGGTCCGGTGCGATAGTTCAGCATCCCCGTCGTGACATAGTTCACATAGCTTACAGCAGCTGCCGCCGTAGCAGAGATGCCAGAGCCGTTATAGCCAGAGAGCGTGGAGCCGCTGACGGCGCGGACGGTGTAATAATACGTCGTTCCGGCAGTGCCGGTGGTGTCCGTGTAGCTGACGGTGGAACCGCTGGAGATGTTGGCGATTCTGCTCCAGTGGCTACCAGAAACCTTCCGGTACACTCGGTAGCCCTTGGCTCCGGTGACAGCCCCCCATTTTATGGTAATCCCGCTGGAGGCGACGGTAGCGGAGGTCAGGCTGGGGGTGCTCAGCCTGAGACAACTCACGCCAGTGGCGTCATAGCCGGAGAGTGTGGACCCCTTGATAGCACGGACGGTATAATAATATGTCGTTCCGGAGGCAGCGGTCGTATCGGTGTAGCTGACGGTAGAATTGCTGGAGACGATTGTGATTCTGCTCCATTTGCCACCGGAAACCTTCCGATACACCCAGTAGCCGTCGGCATTGCTCACCTTGCCCCACTTCACCGTGACGCCGGAGTTGGCGTTTTCGGCGGAGGTCAGTACGGGCGTTGCCGGAGTACCGCTTGAAATTTCGGCGCTGACTCCAGTAGCATTATAGCCGGAGATCGCAGAACCATTGACGGCGCGAACCGTGTAATAATATGTCGTTCCGGCGGTGCCGGTGGTGTCTGTGTAGCTGACAGTGGAGCCGCTGGAGATGTTGGCGATTCTGCTCCAGCTGCCGCCGGGAACCTTCCGATACACTCGGTAGCCCTTAGCTCCGGTGACAGCCCCCCCACTTTACGGTAATACTGCTGGAGGAGGCGGTGGCAGAGGTCAGGCTGGGGGTGCTCAGCCGGAGACAGCTCACTCCGGCGGCGTCATAGCCGGAGAGTTTGGAATTGCAGATGGCGCGAACTGTGTAGAGGTAAGTGGTGCCGGAGGCAGCGGTCGTGTCGGTATAGCTGACGGTAGAGCCGCTGGAGATGACGGCAATTCTGCTCCATTTGCTGCCAGAAACCTTCCGATACACCCAATAGCCATCGGCATTGCTCACCTTGCTCCATTTCACCGTGACGCCGGAGTTGGCATTTTCGGCAGAGGTCAGGGCAGGCGTTCCCAGCAGATATTGGGAGGAGACGTAGTAATAGCTGCCGTTGATATAGGCCCGGTACCAGACGACGCCGCTGACGGTATAGCTCTCGCCGGAGACGACCTGCACCGTGGTCCCACTCGACAATGTTCCCTTTATTGTGTATGAAGTACCTGCACCAGAGCGGTAGTTCAGCTTGCATATCGTGACATAACTCACATAGCTTACCGCTCCCATCTTTGCCGAGACGCCGGAGCCGTTATATCCGGAGAGCGTAGAGCCATTGACGGCGCGGACGGTGTAATAATATGTCGTTCCGGCAGTGCCGGTGGTATCCGTGTAGCTGACGGTGGAGCCACTGGAGATATTGGCGATCCTGCTCCAGCCGCTGCCGGAGACCTTCCGGTACACCCGGTAGCCCTTGGCTCCGGTGACGGCCCCCCACTTCACGGTAATTCCGCTGGAGGTGGCGGTGGCGGAGGTCAAGCTGGGGGTGCTCAGGCGAATGCAGGTGATGCCGGTGGAATCATAGCCGGAGAGCGCGGAACCACTGACCGCCCGGACCGTATAGATATAGGTCGTTCCAGAGGCAGCTGTGGTATCGGTATAGCTGGTTGATGTGCTGGTGCCGATCTGAGACCAGCCGCTGCCGGACACCTTCCGATACACCCGGTAGCTGTCAGCACCGCTGACGGCGTTCCACTTGACAGTGATTCCGGAGGTGGCGTTGTCTGCGGAGGCCAGAACGGGCGTCGTCAGACCGCTGCTGCTCCCGGAATTAGAGACAGTGAGTCCCACAGCATCGAAGCTGCCCGCGCCGCTGATCGCGTAAATGGTACAGGTGCCATTGGCCACAGCTGTAATCACACCGGCGTCGGAGATGGTGGCGACGGAGGGATCGCTGGTCTCATAATAGATCGTCCCGGCATTCCCAGTCGTGGTCAGGGTGGAGGCGAGAGACATGGTCGCCCCGGCCTTCAGATTATAGGCGGAGGACAGGCTCACCTGAGATTCCCGCAAATAGCCGGTATAGGTGGTGCCGGAGACGGTCACCTTGACCTGGTACCAGTACGGGTAGTAGAGCCGCTCGGTGTAGCCGGTGGACTGGGTCTGATAGCCGCCCAGAATCGTGACCGTCGTCCCCTTGGGCACCGAGACCACAGAGGTGCTCATGGAGGGCGTGGAGTACAGGGTGGTTGCGGCGGTGGTGGTGCCCGTATTTGCGCCGCTGAGGCGGACGGTGGAATCCTCATCCGGCATATCGTCAAAGATGGGGATGTAGAACAGGAAGGCGCTGCTCACTGCGTCGGCAGCGTTGTAGGCGTTATAGGTGGTGATGGACTCCGAGGCCACAGCGTAGGTGGCGGACATATATTGATGGTTGTATGTAGAGTAATACGCGTCAGGGCTGACGTTAAAGCGCATATAGTAGCTGGTGTTCTGTCCCTTGCTGATATAGCTGGTGGCCAGGAACTCCGCTCCGCCGTACAGAGCGAGAATGGGATTGTACCAGCCGTGGTTTTTGGCATATTTCAGGCCGTTAATCACCGCCGTACCGGTGGTGGAGGCAGTGGCGCCGATGTTGTAGAAGTTGTAATAGCCCACATAGCCGCTCACCGTTCCGCTGATGGATTGGTTGGTGGTGACGGCTCCGGTCTCCTGGACGATCTTGCTGGCCAGATAATAGGGACTGACATTCGCAGCAACGCCTACGTTATAAATGATAGAGGAATAATTGTCGCCGTAGTTGCTGTTCAGGCTGCTCAGACTGACGGTATTTCCATAGATGTCGACGTAGTTGGTGACATAGTACAGGCCCTTGCTGGCGCTGCTGCTGGAGTCGGCGGCGTTTTTCAGCACCTTCTGGACACCGGAGAGCTGCTGGATGCTGCTGTAGGTCTGATCCTCAAACTGGAAGATATACTTGGCCGTCAAAAAGTTCCGGGGATCCATGTAGTAGGCGATGGCCGCCCGGCTGGCGCTGACGTGGTTTCCGTCGATGGGCTTATAGTGGTTGGTGCTGCTGTAGCTGGAGGTGCTGTAATATCCGCTGTGGTTGTTCAACAGCAGGTCGTCTGTGGTGCCGTTGAGATTATAGTCGATGGTGCTGCTGGAGCCGTATTCCCCATTGATCACATCATCCCAGGACAGGCCGGTATCCACGGCCACAAAAATCCAGTTGGGGTAGGTCTTATGAAGGGTTTTCAGATAGCTCTGATAGCTTTCAGGGAACTTTGCAAGCTCAGTGGCATAGTCGTAATCCGACTCATCAGAAGCCATGGCAGCTGCCAGGATGGACTCGATCTGGGCCATGGCGTCCTGCTCGGCCTGAGCCACCTCAGAGAGATCCTCCTCCTCGGAAGCCTCCTCTTCCTCGGCGGTTTCCTCTTCTTCCGATCCAGCGGCCTCCTCTTCGGAAGCGTCGGCATCGTCAACGGCGGCGTCCTCCGCTGCTTCGGCATCGCCGGCAGCATCGGCATTATCCTCTGACTCTTCAGTGTCATCCACTGCATCAGGATCGTCCTCCGCCTCCTCTGAGGCATCGGAGCCGTCGCTGTCAGCGCTGTCGGAGTCGCTGGCCGAATCGGAAGCGCCCTCCGATGCATCATTCAGTTCAGCGGCCCAGGCCATACTGGGGCCAAGCTCCGCCAAAAGCAAACTGACCGCCAGGAGGATCGACAGGAGACGGGTGAAAAACCTCTTTTTGTCCATATCGCCGTATCATTCCTTTCTTTTCGCCAGAGTTCTTTTCCGTTAAGGAAATCCATGCAGTCATCCGAGATGATTACAAATTGTAACCAAATGTAATTCATTTGTTATTATACCGGATAAAGTGGAAAAAAGCAATAGTGAACGGCACATTCTCTGGAAGTTTCTGTGCGTTGTCAAATGATATGACTCCACCGGTGAAAGCGCAAACCTTAAGCTATGGCTCATCTACCGCGCCCTGAGCGGCAGATGAGAAACGGAGCCAATTCTATCGTCGCAGTTCTGCAAAAACACATAGACAAGCGTCCACGCTGCGCAAAATATGCTATACTATGGACAGGATTTACGCGCATAAGTCTCAGGTGAATATGACGCTGGCGGCGTATTGTTCCACCGAGCCGGGAAGAAAGGATGATTTATGATGCAGGAAAAGAAAAGAGCGGATGGCTTCAAATACGATTTCACGCTGTCGGAAATGAAAGTGCTGCTGTTCCATTCAAAGAAATGCCCGGTGTGTTCAGGGCAGCTCATAAGAGAAAAGACCTGTGAAAGAGTGGAAGGCCGGGATGTCAATTCGAAATCTGACCCGTTCTTTGTCCAGAACGCGCAGGTCAACCATTACGGGTTCCTTTTTCGATGCCAAAGCTGCGGACGGGTATTCACACTGAAAGAGCTTGCAGAGCGCACTTGATTGGTCATGTAAAATGAGGACATCTCTATGAACGCAGATTTGAATTTTATCATCAAAGCAAAAGATGATCTGGCCAATGCTGTGCGGCGATTCGGCATCCTTCCTCTGTTTCAAAACAGTCTCCCCGGTTTCTCCGTGGAGGATCGCGTTGCCCCCTGCGCTTGGGGCTCCGATTACCCTGGCGTGTGGGAAGGGAGGGGCGCGGTCAAGCAGCAAGCAGG
>JAJBTD010000143.1 GCA_020861055.1 Clostridiales bacterium
CGTTGGAGGTCATGACGATGACAGTGTTCTCAAAGTTGACCTTCCGCCCGTGGGAGTCAGTGATCTGGCCGTCGTCCAGAATCTGGAGCAGGATGTTCAACACATCCGGGTGGGCCTTCTCGATCTCATCAAAGAGGATGACGGAGTAGGGCTTCCGGCGGATCTTTTCGGTGAGCTGCCCCGCCTCATCATAGCCCACATAGCCGGGAGGCGACCCCACGATGCGGGAGACGGCGTGCTTTTCCATAAACTCGGACATATCCAGCCGGATAAGGGACTCCGGGCTGTTGAACAGGTCCTGGGCCAGCTGCTTGACCAGCTCGGTCTTGCCCACGCCGGTAGAGCCGACAAAGATGAAGGAGACCGGCTTGTGCTTGGGGGAGATGCCTACCCGATTCCGGCGGATGGCCCGGGTGACGGCCTCCACCGCCTCGTCCTGGCCGATGATGTGCTGCTTGAGCCGCTGGTCCAGCTGGCTCAGACGGGCAAATTCCTCCTCCTGGATGCGGCTGGCGGGGATGTTCGTCCACAGCTCGATGACCCGTGCCAGATTTTCCACCCCCAGCTGGGGACGACCCTGGCTCTCCAGGCTACGCTGCTCCTCGTCCAGCTTCAGCTCGGCGCTGCGGAGGTTGGCCAGCCGCTCGTAGCCCCGATTGTCCTCCGGGGTGGTCTGGATGTTGTTGCGCTCCTCCTGGAGGGTACGCAGTTCCTCCCGGAGCTTCTCCGACTGCTGCCCGATCAGGCGCAGCCGCTCCTCCCGCTGGGACTGGTCTCCCCCGCCGCTCTGTAGGCTGATGGCCTCGTTGTTGACGGCGGTGAGCTGCTGGCGACACCGTGACTGCTTCTGCTCGTTCTCCTTGAGCCGGGCGGAGCGCTGGGAGGACTGCTGCTCCTGGCTGGCCAGGATCAGCTCCTTCTCCTTGGCCAAATCCGCCCGTTCCTTCTGGATAGCGGCCAAACGGGCCAGGTTGGCGTTGTGGAGGTTCACGTCGGAGCAGGCCTCGTCGATGAGGTCGATGGCCTTATCCGGCAGATACCGGTCAGTGATATACCGCTCGGACAGGGTGACCGCCTGGCGCAGGATGGGCTTCGGGATAGTCACCTGATGGTAGTCCTCGTAGAAATGGGCGATGCCCTCCAGAATCTTCACCGAGTCGTCGATGGAGGGCTCCGCCACGTTCACCGGCTGGAACCGGCGCTCCAGGGCGGCGTCCTTCTCGATATACTTCCGATACTCATTATAGGTAGTGGCACCGATGACCTGGATCTCGCCCCGGCTCAGGGCAGGCTTGAGGATGTTGGCGGCGTTCATGGACCCCTCGGCGTCTCCGGCCCCCACGATGTTATGGATTTCGTCGATGACCAGGATAATATTGCCGATCTTCTTGATCTCCTCGATCAGGCCCTTCATCCGGCTCTCAAACTGGCCCCGGAACTGGGTGCCCGCCACCAGAGCGGTCAGGTCCAGGAGATAAACCTCCTTATCCTGGAGCTTATAGGGCACGTCGCCAGAGGCAATGCGCAGCGCAAGGCCCTCGGCGATGGCGGTCTTGCCCACGCCCGGCTCGCCGATGAGACAGGGGTTGTTCTTCTGGCGGCGGTTCAGAATCTGCATCACACGGGAGATCTCCTGCTCCCGGCCGATGACACCGTCCAGTTTGCCCTCTCTGGCCTGGCGGGTCAGGGAGGTACAATAGTTCTCCAGGAATTTCCGCTTCTGGCCGCCGTTTTTCTGCTGCTTCTGGTCGGAACGATTTCCGTTCTCCCGGTTGCGGTTGTCCTCCCGCTCCTCCCGCTGGGGGGTGGGCTGGTTGGAGGAGCCGAACAGACGGCTCAGGAAGGGAAATGTGGCGGTCTTGCCGTCCTCCTCGTCCTCGTTTTCGTCGTTGTCGCCGTCTTCTTCGTCGGAGGGCTGCTGGCTCTCCATCAGGGACTCCATGGCCTCCGGGCCGCCGAAGGCGGACATCATGTCGTTGGACAGGTTGTCCAGGTCGTCGTCCGAGATGCCCATCTTGTTGATCAGGTCGTCCACGGGCTTGATGCCCATGCCCTTGGCGCAGTTCAGGCAATAGCCCTCATTCTTTGTCTCCCCGCCCTCCATTTTGGTCAGGAAGATCACCGCCACATTTTTATGGCATTTGGAACACAGTACAGGCTGCATATAGATACTCCTTAACTCACTCTGAGAGGGTCATCACAATTTTAGAGAAAGAATATCATATAATTGTGAACAAATCTAGTCGAATTATCTTTTATTCTACAGAGAAAAGGTGGTAAAAGAGGCGAGCAGATCCAGCAAAACGCTGTTATCCAGGCTCTCCTGGCCAATCAGCCCGAAGGAGGCTCCCAGAGAGCAGACCACCGCCACGATGATAAGCCCCCGCACCAGGCCGCAGACGCCTCCCAGGGACTTGTTCAAAAAGTGCAGTCCCGGCAGTCGAGCAGCCACATTCAGCAGCCGGGCCACCAGATGACCCAGCAGCAAAATCACCACAAAGGATACCGCATACACCGCCAGCCAGGCGATGGAACTGGCAAGGCTGGCCGCCATGCTCTCCGCCACGCTGGTCGTCGTCTCCCGGACGCCCTGATCGATGGACTGCTGGATGGACTGAGAAAATTCCTGATAGACCTCCGAATCGAAAATCTGAGAGAGGATGCCTCCATCCTCCAGAGCGGCAGATGCCTCTCCCTCCGTCTGGGGTTCCGTGGTCAGCGTCTCATCAATGGACTGCTGGATGCTGCTCTGGATGGAAGGCTGAATCGCCTGCGCCAGCGCTGGGGACAGGCTGTCCGCCGCGATCTGAGCACCCACCAGGGCCAGGATCGTCGCCACCAGTCCGCAAAGGGTCATGATAAGCCCCCGCCGTGCGCCCAGAACGGTGAACAGCACCAATACTATGATAATGACCAGGTCAAACAGATTCATTTTATAATCCTTCCCTCTTATGGCAAAAAGACATGGGCCGAGCCGCTGCCGATGAGTATCGCCGTGCCGTCAGACCGGGCCAGTGCCTGGAGCATCCCAGTCATATCCGTCTCAGAGGCATACTCTTCCAGATCAGAGGTATAAATGGTCAATCCGCTTCCGGTGAGTACGGCGATATAGCGTCCCGCTGCCGTCACGGACAGCACCTCGTCCTCTATCTCCAGCGTTCCGGAAACCGCTCCCTGGTCGTCCAGCACCACGATCTCCCCCAATGCGCCGGAGCGGTAGTAGCTGAAATATTCCACCGCATATCCGTCCTGGAGGGAGTAGCTCTGGAGAGAATAGCTGCTCTCTGACCAGCTGCCCAGTTCCTGGCAGTTCCCGTCCAGGCGACGGACGCCGTTCTCCTCCTGGAGCCAGATGCCGTCGTCGTCCCAGGACAGATCAAGCACCACTGCATTGGACACCTGGGCGGAGGCAGTCTCGCTGCCGTCAGAGCAGCTGTACAGGGTCAGGGTAGAAACAAAGTCCAGTCCGTCCTGACCGATGGTCAGCAGCGCCACCTGGCTGTTGTCAGGAGACACCACAGCGTCCATGACAAAGCTGGATGAAATATTTTCCGTGACAATTTTATTCTGGCTGGCATCGTATACCGTCACTGCCGCCTTGTAGCCGGTGGCCTGCTCCGCCACGGCGATCCATCCCTGGTCGTTCACCCGGGCGGAGATCAGCCCGTAGTCCCCCGACGTCTCGTATTCCCAGACCAGCATACGGCCGGAGAACAGATACAGCTCCCCGCCTCCGGCGTCGTAGACCAGGGCATAGCTCCCCGCCGTCTGCACCACCGGCTGGGCCAGGGATGCCTCCATGTCCACATAGGCCGTACCTCCGTCGGAGTAGACCCATATGTGGTTGGCGTTGCAGACGATGAGGCTGTCGCTCAGGGCGGCATAGGTGTTGTCCGTCTCCGAGGAGAGGTCAAACTCCACCCCCTGGCCCTCCTCCGTCCGCTCCAGGTCCTGGTAGGTGAGGTACCGCTTGACCAGGTCCAGGTTGAGCTGGTCCCGGTTGAGCACCAGCACCACCGCGATCGCCACCAGCAATGCGGTAAAGAGGCTCGCCAAAATGCGCAGCAGCACCTTCATCCAGCCGGGAGTCTCCTTCTTTTGGCGTTCTCCGTCCTTCCGGGCCACCGTTTGATTTTCCTGTTTTTCTTCCATGGGCTATTCCTCCGGGTCTGTATCCAGCCCCACCGGTTCCCGGTACCACAGCCGGGTCATGTAAAGTCCGCCGGGAGGCACCGTCGGCCCCGCTTCTACCCGATTTCCACGCCGCAGGATGTCCCCGATCTCCGCCGGGGTCAGCTTGCCCTCGGCGGCATAGAGGACCGTCCCCACCATGATACGGACCATGTTGTACAAAAATCCGTTGGCGCACACCTTCAGGGTGATCAGGTCTCCCTCCCGGGCCACGTCGAAGTAGTAGACGGTCCGGACGGTGGAGCGGACATTGGTGCCTACGTCCCGGACCGCAGCGAAGTCATGGGTCCCCACGAACTGCTCCGCCGCATGTGCCATAATCCCCTCATCCAAATGCTTTGGATAGAAGTACGCGCGGTTGACATAAAATGCATCTCGTATCCGGGAATTGAATACCTGATAGGTGTACTCCTTTTTGATACAGGAGCCGATTGCGTTGAATCCCGGCGACACTTCCCTGGCAGAGACCACCACGATGTCCTCCGGCAGCCGGGCATTGAAGGCCAGAGGCATCCGGTCACAGGGGATAGAGCAGTCCGTGCGGAAGTTGGCGATATATACCTTGGCATGAACCCCGGCGTCGGTGCGCCCCGCTCCGGTAAACCGGACGGGATGCTTCACCACCTTGGCTACCGCCTGCTCCAGCGTTTCCTGGACGGTGGCGCCGTTCTTCTGAATCTGCCAGCCATGGTAGGCGGTGCCCACATACATCAGCTGTAAGGCGATATTGCGCATAGGCCCCTCCCTTCGACGGCGGTTTCTCTCTGTCACACCCCGAAGCCGATGGCCAGCACCATGACCAAAACGGTCAGTGCGACCCCCAGCCCCAGGGCCATATAGTCCTCTTTGGTATAGACCAGGTTTTTCAGCCGGGTGCGGCCCTCGCCCCCGTGGTAGCAGCGGCACTCCATAGCGGTGGCCAGCTCGTCCGCCCGCCGGAAGGCAGAGACGAACAGAGGCACCAGCAGAGGGATGAGGGCCTTGGCCTTGTCCACCAGATTGCCGGAGTCGAAGTCCGCCCCCCGGGCCTTCTGGGCGGACATGATCTTGTCCGTCTCCTCGATCAGCGTGGGGATGAACCGCAGGGCGATGGACATCATCATAGCCAGCTCGTGTACCGGCACATGGAGCTTTTTCAGCGGCCCCAGCAGGTTCTCGATGCCGTCGGTGAGCATGATGGGGGAGGTGGTGTAGGTCAGCAGGAAGGTGCCGCTGATGAGCATTAAAATGCGCACCACCATAAAGAAGGCAGTCCGGACGCCCCCGGTGGTGATGGTAAACACCCACCACTGCACCAGCACGTCCCCGGTGGTGTTATAAAAGAGGTTGAGTGCGCCGGTGAAGATGAGGATGATGACCACCGGCCGCATCCCGTTCAAAATTGCCTTGGCCCCTACCTTGGACAGCCGGATGCAGGTGATGAGAAAAATCAGCATCAGGCCGTAGGTGACGACTCCCTGGGCGGAGAACAGGGCCACGATGTAGAGCACCACGATGATGATCTTAGTCCTAGGGTCCAGGTTGTGAACGATGGTGTCTCCCGGAAAAAACTGACCCAGAGTGATGTCCTTCAGCACGCAGACCGCCCCCTTTTCTCCGCCAGGGCCAGCAGCACGTCCCTGGCCTCGTCCATGGTGTAGACGCAGTCGTCCTCGATGGGCAATCCCAGTTCCTTGAGCCGCTGGAACACCTGAGTCACCTGGGGGATTCCCAGGCCCATGGCCCGCAGCTCCTCGCTGTGGGAGAAGATGTCGTGGGGGGTGCCGTCCAGGGGGATCTTCCCGTCGTTGACCACCACGATGCGTTCCACCGACCGGGCCACCTCCTCCATAGAATGTGAGACCAGGATGATGGTGGATCCCTTCGACTGGTGATAGTCCCGGATGTTGGCGAGAATGGCGTCCCGGCCCGCCGGGTCAAGGCCCGCTGTCGGCTCGTCCAGGATGAGCACCTCCGGCTCCATGGCGATGACCCCGGCAATGGCCACCCGGCGCTTCTGGCCGCCGGAGAGCTCGAAGGGGGATTTTTCCAGATGACGCTCCTCCAGGCCCACAAAATGGGCGGCCTCGTGAACGCGGCGGTCGATCTCGTCCCGGCTCAGCTTCATATTGGTGGGGCCGAAGGCGATATCCTTATATACCGTCTCCTCAAAGAGCTGGTACTCCGGGTACTGGAAGACCAGTCCCACATGGAATTTCGCCTCCCGAACGCTCTCCTTGCTCTCCCAGATGTCCTTTCCGTGGAGCAAAATCTGGCCCGAGGTGGGCTTGAGCAGCCCGTTCAGATGCTGGATGAGGGTGGACTTGCCCGAGCCGGTGTGTCCGATCATACCCACATATTCCCCGGGGTAGATGGAGAGGCTCACGTCGGACAGTGCCCGATGTTCAAAGGGCGTTCCCTGGCTGTAGACACAGCTCAGGTTCCGCAGTTCCAATATTGGTTCCAAAAAATACTTCCTCCCTGTTCCGGTATCGCTCCCCTGTGGGGATGCCATCCGGAGTTCGGTATTTGCATTGGTATTTGTCCTGTGTTACGCCAGCGCCCGGTAAATCGCCTGGGCGCACTCCTCCACCGAGAGGGCGTCCAGAGGCACGTCCACCCCTCCCTGTCTCAGCTGATCGAGCAGGCCCACCGTCTCCGGGACGGTCAGCCCCACCGCTTTCAGCTGCTCTACCTGCTGGAAAACCTGTTTGGGAGGGCCGTCAGCGATAATCTTGCCCCGGTCCATGACCACCAGCCGGTCGGCCTGGGCGGCCTCGTCCATGTGGTGGGTGATGAGGACGATGGTGGTCCCCCGCTCCCGGTTGAGCCGGGTGATGGTGCGCATCACGTCCTCCCGGCCGATGGGGTCCAGCATGGCGGTGGGTTCGTCCAGGACGATGCACCTGGGGAGCATGGCGATGACCCCGGCGATGGCAATGCGCTGCTTCTGTCCGCCGGAGAGAAGGTGGGGGGCGTGTCTGGCATACTTGCTCATCCCCACGATCTTCAACGCCTCGTCCACCCGCCGGCGGATCTCCTCCGAGGGGACCCCCAGGTTCTCCGGGGCGAAGGCCACGTCCTCCTCCACCACGTTGGCTACGATCTGGTTGTCCGGGTGCTGGAACACCATGCCCACCGTCCGCCGGATGTCCAGCAGATATTTTTCGTCGGCGGTGTCCATGCCGTCCACATAGACAGTCCCCCCGCTGGGGAGATAGACCGCGTTCATGTGCTTGGCCAGAGTGGACTTGCCCGAGCCGTTGTGGCCCAGGATAGCCACGAAGCTCCCCTGCTCGATGGACAGGTTCACCCCGTCCAGCACCAGGCTCGACCCCTCCGGCACGTCCGGGTACTGGAAGGTGATGTCCTTTGTCTCTATAATGTTTTTCTGTTCCATGTTATCTCCTGTCTGCGATCCACCGACCCGCAGAGCCGCAGGGCAGGGCCAGGCCGGTGGCCGTCACCGGCAGACCCAGCTCCCCGCACTCCGTATGGCCCCCGTGCCTTGGCGTCACCAGCACGTCCAGCAGGTATCCCAGCACGGACGGGGCCAGGCCAGTGGTATAGGAATTGATGAGGAAGAACAGGGGCCGGTCGCTCAAGAGCTGCACCGCCCGCTCCAGGAAGGGATAGAGGCTGTCCTCCAGCTTCCAGACCTCCCCGGACGGCCCCCGTCCGTAGGAGGGCGGGTCCATGATGATGGCGTCGTACCGATGGCCCCGGCGAATTTCCCGGTCCACGAACTTGCCGCAGTCGTCCACAATCCAGCGGATGGGGGCGTCCGTCAGCCCGGAGAGGGCGGCGTTCTCCCGGGCCCAGGCCACCATCCCCTTGGCGGCGTCCACGTGGCACACCTGGGCCCCGGCGGCGGCGCAGGCCACCGTGGCCCCGCCGGTGTAGGCGAACAGATTCAGCACTCGAACCGGTCGTCCGGCGGAGCGAATCATCTCCCTGGCAAAGTCCCAGTTCACCGCCTGCTCCGGGAACAGCCCTGTGTGCTTAAAGTTCATGGCCCCCACCTGGAAGGTCAGTTCGTCATACCGCACCTGCCACCGTTCGGGCATACGGCCCTTGTCCCAGTGTCCGCCCCCGGAGCTGGAGCGGTGATACCGTCCGTCGGGGCGCTTCCACTCCCGGCGCTCTCTGGGGGTGTTCCAGATGGCCTGGGGGTCGGGGCGCACCAGCACCGTCTTCCCCCATCGTTCCACCTTTTCCCCGCCGCCGCAGTCGATCAGCTCATAGTCTTTCCAGCGGTCTGCAATCCACATAGTCCTGTTCTCCCATTTTGATTTCCCCCCTTTTACCATTCCCCTCCACCGTCCGTCAATGTACGAAGTGTGAATTTATTCATTGATAGAAAATCCGCCGCCGGTGTGGCCTCCGG
>JAJBTD010000073.1 GCA_020861055.1 Clostridiales bacterium
CGTGGATGGAGCGGCCGTTTTATAGATTTTTATAGAAGGGAAATACGTCATTCGGCAATCAGGGGAAGATTAGTCCTCCATCCAGAGCCGACGGGCAACGTCAGAGCGGAGAAACAGCTTATTTCGGGCATAGGTCTTTATGGGGGTCAGCTTTCCCCGACGCACCAGGCTGTCGATATTTTGCCGGGTGCAGCTGAGTAGCTCGGCGGACTCGCGGGTGGAAAGGATGCTGTAACGACAGAACAGGAGAAAATCATTTCGATCCAACGGGAGCTGGGAGGCGGTTCTGAGTACCTCGTCTGCGGAGCAGCGGAATCCGCAGGGCCAGGCGATTCCTCTCCCGCCGGCCTCTATAACGACTTGCTGAAACATCTCGTCCTCGCTGAGAGGGTGAGGCTCCGGCCCGTCCCAGGGAAGCAGTTGATAGCACCAGTGATAGACGGTTCCATCCAGCAGGCAAATCAATAGGCGGCCTTTGGATATGGGAACGGCGGCAATGATTTTTTGAAATTCCATTCCAGCTGTCTTCCTCTCTGCTATTGCCAGGCCATGAGACACGAAAGAGTGAAGTCTTTCCAGTGAAGGCGTCTCAGGTGCGTTTATGCGATGATGGTACGAAAGGAACAATCTCAGTCCGAAGAGACAGCGGAGCTTGTGCCATAGATGAATTCCTGTAGGTTGGCCCGCAGCAGATCCCAGTTGGTGGGAACCAGAACGGCCATTTTCCGAATGGTCTGGCTGGAGTAGCTTCCATCCTCTGGGATGCGGTATTCTTCAATAGAATCTACGCCCAGATTATAGGCGGACAGCGCCACAGAGAGAATCTCGTCATTGTTCATGTCGGTCGTGATATCGTCAGCGACCGTCTCATAAATCGCCCAGAGATCGTTAAAATCCTCATCCTTCAGCTGCTGGAAAACAGTCTGGATGACTGTGCGCTGACGCTGCGTCCGTCCGAAATCGGAATAAGAGCCGTCCTCAGTGTTGACGTAGCGGATACGGGCATAGGCCAGGGCCTCTTCACCGTTGAGCAGGTTATATCCAACCGTCAGACCGGAAAAGCTGTTCCCATCGCCCATGCTGCTGTATTTGCTGTTCCCGCTGAGGTAATTTACCTCGCCCTGGGTAAGCTTGATACTGATACCGCCAATCGCGTCGATGATCTCCTGGAAACCGGTGAAGTCCACCTCTATGTTATAGTCGATGGTAATACCAAAATTAGTCTCGATCACGGAGTCCAGCAAATCAAAACCGCCGAAAGCATAGGCCGCATTGATCTTGTTATCACTGTAGCCGGGGATCTGGACATACAGATCTCGCATGATCGAGGTCATCTTCAGAGCGCCGTTGACGTTGTCGATGGTCAGGATGATCATTGTATCTGAGCGGGCGCGCTGGCCGGATACACGGGTGTCCTGTCCCACCAGAAGGACATTGATGATCCCCTCTGCAGTCACTGTCCCATCTACAGTTCCATAATCAATGGTGCTGCTGTCAATGGTGTCCTCTTCGTCGGTGTCCTCTTCAAAGTCCTCTGTCGTGTATTCTGTCTCGCTGGCGGTAACACGGTTGATTTTGTTTAACTGGGCCTGCAAGAAAGCATAGGCGCCGATCACCATCAGCGACAGCACGGCGAGTATGACCAGTATGACCTTCCTTACTTTCGACATCTGCTGTTAAGACCTCCGCTTCAAAATGAGCGCCGTCACAGGATGACGGCGCTATAAGCCGACGGTATCCGCCGGACGGGCTAAATGGAACGCTCGTATTTTCTGTGCTCCGGCACAAACTGTTGTCATTCTAATCTCTTTTATCCCAATCGTCAAGGGATTTTCTCAGGTTTTCGCCCTGATCTGATAAAAATGTTGCTCCGCTTCCAAGCCCGTATTATTTCAGGAGGATATGTCCATTGAGGAGAGCCTCTCAAGCAGCGCAAAGGACTGCGCTCCGCTGCCTCTGGACACAGAAAGCGTCGTTTTTACACGTTCCTCCAAGTCAGGATAGGCCAGCGGATTGGAACGCCAGACAGGGGAGAGCAGGTCATAGGCTCTGGCAGACGTGACGGACCAGCTGCTGTAAACGGCATTTTGGGCCAAATGCTCTGCCTCACAGAGATAATTGAGCAGCGTATAGACCGCCGCCTCCTTTTCCGTGCCGGAAGCGACAGCATAGCACATAACGGTCTGCCAGCTTCCACCGGAGGGGATGACGAAGCTCAGATCGGGCAGTTCCGCCATTAACTCAATGGCAGTGCTGGCAGGACAGACGGCCAACACTGCATCCCCAGTGCGAAACCATTCTGCCATGCCGCCATCGCTGCAATAGTCCAAAACGAGAGAGGACTGCCCCTTCAGCCACAGTCCGGCAGCAGCCAGATCGGCAGGATTGCTCGACTCCACCTCCCGCTCCAGGGCAGCAAGGGCAACCGTTACGAGAGCCTGGGCATCAGCAGGCATCAGCACTTGTCCCGTAAAGATGACATCCGCCAGGTCGGCCCACTGAGTTACCCGGAGTTCCGTCTGTGTTGGGTCGTAAATCAATCCTATCGTCATCCAGAGACAGGGAACGGCATATTCCTCCAGCCCATCCAGCTCCAGCCATTGGGCGTCGATTTTCCCCAAAGGGGAAAACCGGTCGGTATCCAGCATCTGGATTCGTCCGGTTTCCGCCAACAGAGAGATACATTCCACATCTGTCAGAAGCAGGTCGTACTCCGCCGGAACGCCGTCGTCTCCATCTCCGGCGACGACGTATTTCACCCTGATTCCCGTCTCCTGGGTAAAATCCGTCAGAATATCCGGGTCGATATAGTCGCCCTGACTGTATAGGAACACCGTGCGGCTCAAGGCCGCATCCTCGTCCGTCAGGTTATAGGCGGAGGCCAGCAGGCCTATCGTCAAAAGCAAAGACAGCAGTCTTTTCAACAAAAATTCCTCCAATTTGAGGGAACGAGGCCCGTCAGATGAGGTCTGAAAGAGAGATATGGGGGAAATAGGCGGAGAGGAAGTCTACCTCCGGCACCCGCCAGCTCCGGCCATTGAGATATTCCAGCGCTCCGGCATCGGTGGTAAAGCGAAAGGTCAGCGACCAGGAACAGAGCGCCTGTGTCCGTCGGCCATACTGCCGGTTCACCCGCTCGCTACCGTATTTGCCGTCTCCCAGCAGGGGACAGCCTGCGTCCGCCAGCTGCGCTCGAATCTGATGGGTGCGTCCGGTGAGCAGCTTACACTCCACCAGGGACAGCCCGTTTTGGGCTGCAAGAGTGCGGTACTCGGTAACTGCCGTCCGCCCTCCGGGAACCGGACGGTGGTAGACAGATACCTGTTTTTTGTGCTCATCCCGGAGCAGAATACCTTCCAGCCGCCCGTTCCTGGGAGATAGGGTGCCCACGGCAACGCAGAGATACCGCTTCTCCAATTCCCGATCCCGTATTTTCTGATTCATCACCCGGAGAGCCTCGGCAGTCTTGGCGGCGATAACGATACCGCTGGTGTTCCGGTCGATCCGATTGCAGAGGGCGGGGACAAAAGAATTTTCCTCTCTGGGCCGCCACTCCCGCTTCTGGTAGAGATAGGCAAGAATGTGGTTGATGAGGGTGTTGACCGTCCCTGTCTCATCGGCGTGGACCACCATCCCGGCGGGCTTGTTTACCAGCAGAAGGTGCTCGTCTTCGTAGAGAATGTCAAGCTTTGGCGAGGTTATGGTGAGGTAAGCGTTCTCCTCCGAGGGCAACTCGAAAAACTCATCGTTGATGTAGAGCTGGAGCAGGTCTCCGGTCTGGAGCCGGGTGTCCCGGCTGGCCCCCTTGCCGTTGCATTTGATCCGCTTTAGTCGGATGTACTTCTGCATCAGGGGAGCGGGAAGCAGGGGAACGGTCTTGCTCAGCCAGCGATCCAGCCGCTGTCCGGCGTCGTTTTTGCCCACGGTAAATTCCCGCATAGCCGCCCCTCCTGCTCTATATATCCCACATCCGTACTCTGCCCACATTATAACAAATCATATCCTCCTGCGCCAATTCATTTTTGCACAAAAGTTGAGCCAGCCCGTCCCATTTTTTCGGGGCGGGCTGGATGGAAGTTATTTCACTGTGGATGCATTCCCTGTAGCAGTTTCTGGGATTGAGAAACGCTTATCCTGCGTTGCGCGAGGCCTCCACAAATGCTGCTTGCAGTTTTTTGGCATTTGCCATATATTTATACAAATATTCTGCTCCATTCGTTCCGGCAGTCATGACGACGACAGTATGATATCCGAAAATCTTACCCAGCAGACCATTGCTGATGGAAATGTCCTGCACTTTCCCAATCGGGGAGACAAGCTTGCGGGAGTTAATGATTCCGAGATGACCTGTAACTATGCCATTGGAAATAGAAACATAGGTCCGTTTATATTTTAACCAGTTCCATAGGACATATACCGCAGCAATTACAAACCAGACAAAACTTGATGCGGCATCTGTTGCAAATAATGAGGTGGCAACGATCAGCAGGATAACAGCGAGAAGTACGTTCCCAACAAAAAATACGGGTGAAAGTCTGCAAGTAGCTGAGACATTGGGTGTATGTACCGCCGTCTTTGATGCAACAGGCGCACCACAATGAGGGCAGGCCTCGGCCTTGTCGGAAATCTGTGCTCCGCATTCAGGACATTTTATAAGTGCCATCTTCTATCTCTCCTTTTCTTCATGGGCATTGTTAAGACTCAACATAAACGCCGTAAAAATTTACTAAGTAAAGTGTATCATACTGGAGCGGCAATGTCAAATTGATCGGAACAGCAGTTTTAAGAAGAATTGATTCCAAATTACCGTCCCTGGGCGCAGCGCGGGGAAATATGCCACAGAGGCAGGAAAAAGTGCTTGACAGGGGGGAGGCTCTCGGTTATAATGTCACTTGTGTCGTTATGCGAGGTGTGCTATGCGTCTTGAGCTGGGTGACATCATCCATGTGCCGGGTGGTGTAAAAAACTTTGACTTCTCATTGGACCTGTCCGACTTGGATTTCTATGGGGAAAAGCCCATCTGTGAGCCGGTTCGGGTACAGGGCCGTGTGGTCAACCGGGCGGGACTGCTTCTGTTAGAGGCTACCGCCAGCAGCAACCTGCATCTGCGCTGTGACAGTTGCGGAACACCCTTTGAACGGGTCAAGACCGTAGAGGTAGAGCGGATGCTGGCCACTGAGCTTGAAGACGAGGAGGATGACGACATCATCCTTCTGGACGGCTCCATCTTAGATGTCGGAGAGGTCATGACCACCGAGTTCATTCTGGAGATGGACACCAAGAATCTGTGTCGGGAGGATTGCAAGGGACTGTGCCCCGGCTGCGGCGTCAACCTGAATGTAGGCGTGTGCAGATGCAAGCCCGAACCAGACCCCCGTCTCGCCGCTCTGGCTGCTCTGCTGGAGTGAGTGGGAATTCCAAATGCGTCAATTTCCGAAAGGTAATGAGGAGGTGTCATAGATGGCAGTCCCTAAGAGTAAAGTCTCCAAGGCAAGACGTGACAAGCGCCGCGCCAACTGGAAGCTGGAGGTTCCTGGTCTGATCAAGTGCGAGTGTGGTGCATACCGCCTGCCGCACCGCGTCTGCCCCGTCTGCGGCAAGTATAACGGCCGCAGCTATGCCAAGGACGCAGCCGAGGCCAAGTAAAAAGGCCAATGGTCGAGAAAAGGGAGAGCCTGCCATAGACAGGCTCTTTACTTTTGGCTTTTTGGCGGATATAATAAAATTAGCTGTGCCTCGTTATATCAAATAAAGAGGGGTGGATGGCCATGAAACACCGGGTGCCCTACTTTGATACGCTTCGTTTCCTCTCCTGCGTTTTGATTTACGCTACCCATTTTATTGCACGTTTCGATTCCGGTCTGTTTCATTATACGACAACATTCCCATTTTCGTTATTGCTGCATGGCGTTTCGGGTAAGCTGGGTGTTTCAATGTTTGCGGTCATCCTGGGCTGGTTTGCAGGTCAAGCCGGACAGGAGGGAAAGGGCACCTTATCCTATATCGTCAGCCGATACCTCTATTTCTTTTCCAGTGGCCTGATTATCAATCTGCTTTACTGGCTGGCCGGAAATTTGGGACTGATGGATATAGAAGCCAGCTTGATTCAGGTACTGGTATCCAGCCTGACGATAGGATTTGAAATTTTCAACACCTTTTGGTGTATGCGTTTTTTCTTTATCGCCTCGGTTCTGTGCTTTCTGAACACAAGGTATCATCTCCATCCCGTTCTTGTGCTGGCAGAGATTGTGATTCTCATTTGGATGGGTCAAATCTGGATTGCGATCTGCCTCTTTGGGGAGGTCGCGCTGCTACTGGACGAACAAGATTGGGCCAAACGGTGGCTGGATTGTCGCTGGGTCCAGCTGGCGCTGCTGCTCATCGCCTTTATCCTCATCAAGCGCTCCGAATCCGTCACCACCTACCTCATTGACGGGGCCTGCTCTGCCATGGTCGTTTTGGCGGTTGGGCACAGCCGTACGCCGCAAAACATATTGGACTGGCGCAGGCTAGCACCAATTACGCAGCAGTATATGGGAGTATTTTTGATACACGTCCTGGTCTTTCGACTCCTGGGGCCGACGCTGTATGTTTTGGTGGATACACTCCCTCACGCCGCCCGGTTTTTCTCAGTCTGGGGGATATGTCTCGTGGTCATTGTCCTGCTCTCTTTCCCCATGACCGCCGTTGTAAAGAGGCTCAGCGCTGCTCTCTTTGGTCTGGTATCCAGGCTGCCCATTTTCGCGAAGGAGCATATTGAACCGACAACCTGACACATTTTTCACGTACCCAGAGAGGATGTGAATACCAATGAAACCCATCGTCGCTATCGTCGGCCGGCCCAATGTGGGCAAGTCCATGTTGTTTAACCGTCTGGCTGGGAAGCGGCTGTCCATTGTGGAGGACACCCCCGGCGTCACCCGGGATCGGCTCTATGCCGACAGCGAATGGCTGGGGCGGAGCTTTACCATTGTCGATACCGGCGGCATTGAGCCGAACACCGACAGCGAGATACTGAAATTTATGCGCGCCCAGGCGGAGATCGCCATCGCCCACGCCGATGTCATCGTCCTGGTCTGCGACCTGCTCACCGGCGTCACCGCCGCGGATATGGACGTGGCCAGTATGCTCCAGCGCTCCGGCAAGCCGGTGGTCCTTGCAGTGAACAAGGCGGACAAGCCGGGCCACACCGACCCGGACGTATACGAGTTCTACAACCTGGGCCTGGGCGACCCCATCCCCATCTCCGCCATTCATGGATTGGGGATGGACGAGCTGCTGGACGCCTGCACGGCCCATTTTCCGGACTCGGATGAGACCGAGGAGGAGGACGACCTGATCCGTGTGGCGGTAATCGGCAAGCCCAATGTGGGCAAGTCCTCTCTGGTCAACCGGATCTTGGGAGAAGAGCGGGTCATCGTCAGCGATATGGCCGGGACCACCCGGGACGCCGTGGACTCCTACTTTGAAAACGAGTACGGCCGATACTGCTTCATCGACACCGCCGGGATGCGGAAAAAGGCGAAGGTGAACGACCGGGTGGAGCAGTTCTCCGTCCTCCGGGCCACCATGGCCATCGACCGGGCGGATGTCTGTCTCATCCTCATCGACGCCCAGGAGGGTGTCACGGAGCAGGATACCAAGGTGGCGGGCCTGGCCCACGAGGCGGGGAAGGCCTCCATCATCGTGGTCAACAAGTGGGACGCCGTGGAGAAGGACGACAAGACCATGGACCGGATGCGCAATCAGGTCAAGGCGGGGTTCGCCTTTATGCCCTATGCGCCGGTGGTGTTCCTCTCCGCCCTGACCGGGCAGCGGGTCAACAAGCTGTTTGAGCGCATCAACGCTGTCCGGGAAATGTCCATGCTCCGCATCCGCACCGGCACCCTGAACAGCGTCCTGGCGGACGCCACCAACCGGGTCCAGCCCCCCACCGATAAGGGCCGGCGGCTGAAGCTCTACTATATGACCCAGGTGGGCATCCAGCCCCCTCATTTCGTGATCTTCTGCAACGACGCCAGACTGTTTCATTTTTCCTATCAACGCTATCTGGAGAACCAGATTCGGGCCACCTTTGGTCTGGAGGGTACGCCCATCCGGCTGACCATCCGCCAAAAGGGAGATAAGGAGGAATCGTAAGATGACTGGATTGACGGTGACGACGGTACTCGCCGTCCTGGGTGTGGCGGCTGTATCTTATCTGCTGGGCTGTTGCAACAGCGCCATTATCATTTCCAAATATGTCCTGAAGGACGACGTCCGGGAGCACGGCAGCGGAAATGCCGGACTGACCAACTTTTACCGGGTCTATGGAGTAAAAAACGTGGTCTGGGTCATCCTGCTGGACGTGCTCAAGGCGGTGCTCTCCTGCCTCATCGGCGGAGGGGTGCTGGGCTATCTCTGCGGCTGGGAGGTTCTGGGCAAGTATATTGCCGGGATCTTCTGCCTGCTGGGGCATATGTTCCCCTGTATGTTCGAATTCAAGGGGGGCAAGGGCATCCT
>JAJBTD010000079.1 GCA_020861055.1 Clostridiales bacterium
AGTCATCAGTTGTATGGGAGCCGGAAATAAGCTCGATCCTACAAAATTTCAGGTGACAGATATTTATGAAACAACGATATGTCCGCTTGCAAAGGTAATGCGACATGAATGCAGGAAACGCGGAATACGCGCATTGAAGGTGGTGTATTCCACAGAAAAAAGCATTCGTCCTCTGGACGATATGGAAATCAGTTGCAGAACGCACTGCATCTGTCCCCCTGGAACAAAACGAAAATGTACGCAGCGAAGAGATATTCCAGGAAGTGTTGCGTTCGTTCCGTCTGTAGCCGGCCTGATTCTGGCCGGAGAGGTGATAAAGGATTTGATGAAATGAAAGCTGAGGTAACAATCATGCGCAAGAAAAGAATACGGTTCTTCACAGGGGTCCTTGCAGCCGCCATGGCGATTGTTATGGTTGGCTGTTCTTCCGAGGCAGAGTCGGTGGACGCACAGGAAAACGCTTCTGACACAGCAGAAGCGGGAATCGAAACCTGCGTAAAAGATATGAGCACCACAGTCGTTGGAGGATAAGCCGGTTTCCCGTATCCGATTGACAAACAGGAGAAGATCTTACGTACTATGGGGAAGAACATTTACAGGAAAATATTGGACGCATTGGCACAGGGCGAGGCCGTTTCTCTGCGTACAGAGTTAAGCGGCACGGAGGGAACCGTGTTAGGGGATATGGCTCGCACCCTTGAACGGATACCACTGGCAAAAATCCCGGACGGCTTTGCCTGCATCGGTCCCACGCTGACACAGGCGGATGGGTGGGCGACCTTTTTTGAACCGATATTGCCGAGGGAGCGGCTCATCGTTCTGGGTGGCGGGCATATCGCCCTTCCGTTGTGCGAATTTGCGGCCAAATGCGGCTTCCACGTCTGCGTCGCAGACGACCGTCCAGCCTTTGCCAACCGTGCGCGGTTTCCCTGGGCCCGGAAGGTGCTGTGTGACAGCTTTGAATCCTCCATCGCCCGGCTAAACATTACCCCTTACGATTATGTAGTGATTATCACCCGGGGGCACACCCACGATGCGGACTGCCTGCGGGCTATCTTGCCGGGGCAACGCCCCGCATATCTCGGTATGATCGGTTCCCGGCGGAGGGTCAAAGGGCTGCTGACTATGCTGGCAGAGGAAGGCTACAGTCAGGAGCGTATTGACCATATTTGCACGCCGATCGGGTTAAAAATCGGCGCTGTTACCCCGGAGGAGATTGCGGTTTCTATTCTGTCAGAGTTGATTGCATTCAGGCGGATGCCGGAAAAAGCGATAGACAGCCCCAGATATGTCAACCGTTCTGACCTGGATTTAGACATTCTGGACTATCTTGCTTCCAACCATGAGCCAAAGGCCATCGTCACCGTCATACAAACCAAAGGTTCCACTCCCAGAGGTGCAGGGGCGAAAATGGCAGTCAGTCCCAGTGGGGACATCACCGGAAGCATCGGTGGCGGATGCAGCGAAGGTGCTGTGGTTCGGGACGCCATTGACATCATCGGCACGGGTGCCTATAGGACGATGGTGATCGACATGACCGGCGATGTGGCAGAGTCCGATGGGATGGTCTGCGGCGGTACGATGCTGGTACTGATTGAGGACGGGACAGAACAGTGAACGGGTACATCTATGCGGACAATGCAGCCACCACCAGGATTTCCGATGAGGTGCTGGAAGCCATGCTGCCTTACCTACAGGAGCAGTACGGCAACGCCTCCGCTCTTTACCGTTTGGGCCGCTCTGCTCACAGTGCTTTAGAAAAAGCACGTAGACAAATAGCGGAGCAGCTTGGTGTAAGCCCCATAGAGCTTTCTTTCACTTCTGGCGGCACAGAGAGTAACAACTGGGCGCTGAAAGGGACAGTTCATAGACTGGCCGACCAGGGCAAGCGACACATCGTCACCTGTGCATTGGAGCATCCCTCCGTCCTTCGTGCCGCCGCCGCACTGGAGCGGGAGGGCGTTTCCGTTACCTATCTACCGGTGGACGCTGTGGGACGGGTCTCTCCTCAGGCGGTAGAAGCAGCGCTGCGGCCGGACACGGCGCTGGTCTCCATTATGTACGCCAACAATGAAATCGGAACGATTCAGCCCGTGGCAGAGATTGGCAGCGTGTGCCGTGCCCACGGCGTACTGTTCCATACGGACGCAGTCCAGGCTGCGGGCACACTGCCCATCCGGGTGGAGGAACAAAACATCGACCTGCTTTCCCTTTCCGCTCACAAATTTTATGGGCCGAAAGGGGTGGGCCTACTCTATTGCAGGCGGGACGCATATCCTGCAAACCTGCTGGATGGTGGTACGCAGGAGCGGGGCCACCGGGCAGGTACGGAGAATGTGGCGCTGGCTGTCGGCATGGCGAAGGCGCTGGAGCTGGCCGGGCAGGACAGAGAGGCCAAGAATGGTGCCATCACCGCACTGCGGGATGAGGTGCAGAACGGGCTCCTCCGTATTCACAACAGCCGCCTGAATGGTGACCCGGATAACCGGCTGCCGGGGACTCTGAACGTCTCTTTTGCCGGGGTAGACGGGCAGTCCCTCCTGTTCCGGCTGGATTTAGCGGGCCTGGCAGTGTCCTCTGGCTCGGCCTGCGCTTCCGGCTCCCTGTCTCCCAGCCATGTGCTGCTGGCCTTGGGGATGCCTTACGAGCTGGCTCACGGCTCTCTCCGCATTTCGCTGGGCAAGTATAATACAAAAGAGGATGCTTCCACCATTGTTCGCATCGTGACAGAAACGGTGGAGGATTTGCGGGAAAAACCGTCCTCTTATCGCCAACAGGACAAGGAGACGCCTCCTGGAATAGGAACGTACCATGTGGAATAGAGGAAAAATGACGCTGTGGCCGTGTATATTGTAGCAAGCAATGCCTCGGTATATACCTCCGCCGCTTGTTGGTGGCCTGCTGCCCCCAAGCCCCTGCGAACCCTGGCCGTTTCTGGCCGGGGTTTCAAGCCGCCTTCGGCGTCTGCTGTCGGGAGATAGGCGTGAAATTTTCACACTCTGTCTCCTGATGTGTGTCCAGTTTTTAACTTCCGCTGACTGTTGAACGAAAAAAATCCGGGGTCTACGGTGTTCTGAACCGTAGACCCCGGAATGGGTCATGCCAGTCATCACCGGCTTTCTTGCTGTTGCTGCTCCTTGCGGTTGGGCTGTTCGATTTTGATCTCCAGGAATCGCTCCACATTACTTTTCGCAGTGAGCAGGTCGATCATTTCTTTTCGAGCTGCTTTTTGGTCAGGGTAAAGCTGCTTGCTCTCCGCAGACAGAGCAGCATACTCCTGCTTCAACGCCTTGATGGAGGGCAGCTTCTCCAACCCCAGGGAATCGAAGTAGCGCTTCGCCGCTTCATGCAGCATGATGTCGCTCCGATGAGCTTCGTAAAATGGTGACTATGGCATTCCTGTGCCGGATTATGTTGAGGAGAATGTAAGCACCAAAGTGGTCAAGATTATCCAGAGCTACACACGGGTTGTAGATAAGATGGTGTGGCGCAAAGATATTTGACGGTCATAAGCGCAAAATTGAAAATCGTGGATTTTTGAAAAAACGACCCCTGTGGTAGTTTTCCGGGATGTTCGCCGTTTGTAGCGGTGCGCCGGATTTCTGCCGCAGAGGTTATTTTTTTACTGCGTGGTTAGTTATATTTAACTGTTGGAAAATTCCGTTGAATCATAACGACCGGAGTAAAAACCGCACAATTTCTTGCACTCATCTTTATGTAATTTATAGATCGTAATCAACTGGCTATTTTCTGCACATGACGGTAATATGCTCCTACAAGAAAAGAACAGCTGTGAACAACACAGCCGCAACCAAACAACATAGAAAAGGAGCATAACACCATGGGAAAAGTACAGTACATCAAGAAATCGAGGAAAGCGTACACCTGCGGCAAGTGCCGCAGACCATTCCGGCCGGATCACCGTATTACAGAGGAATCCTGAACTTCCATCCCCCAATCATCCACTGCGGAAACTGCGGGCTGAAGCCTTATAAGGTGACGGGATCAGAGTATTCGAGGGCAGTCGGGGAGTTTGTCGAAACCTGGGCGGAAACCTATGCGATTGAGGAAGGCGTGTGGGAATCAGTGGCAGAGGCGCTGCAGGAGATTTACGACGGGGTGGAGGAGCGCTACGAGAACATCCCGGAGGGCCTCAAAGAAGGGAGTTCCGGTGAACTTCTGCAGGAGCGGATGAGAGAACATGGCTAACCAGAAAAAGACGGCCTACAGGTGTAGCATGGCACACCTGTAGGCCGTCTTTCCGGTTCAGAGCATATTTCCTTTTTCCGTGAGGGTGAAAACGCATCTGTCTTTCACTCTATGAGAAAGAAGCATTTCCCCATATGTATCTACCTGTCCCTATCCCCGTTTCTCCTTGGCCTGGCGGACGGAGTCCAGCCCAGCGGCCTCGAAGCGAATCAGGTTGATTCGCATAATCATCCCATTCAAAACCATATTGCCTTTGCGATCAGCCAAATCATCACCAGCCAGAACACGATGATCGGAATGGCGTAATACCATTTCTTTGGCTTGCCATCCGCCCACAGCCCTTCGCTGGATGCCCGGCTTCTCTCCCATACATCCTTCGGGATGCACCTGATTGTCAGAGCTGCCAGCGCAGGCAGGAGAATGACGTCATCCAGATACCCCAGCAGGGGGATAAAATCCGGGACCAAATCAATGGGCGACAGCGCATAGCCCACCGTGATTCCAGCGAACAGCCTCGCGATCAACGGAGTATCCTTATCCCTGAGTGCGATAAAAATTGCCGGTATGTTGCTTTTGAGCCGTTTTGCCCGATCTTTCAGCCGCATTTCATGTCACCCCAGCTGCGTCGTCTAAATCATTCCTGGTCATAGCCGCCAGTCCTTTTTGCTTCCTTATCTTGAGTATACCACGCTGACCGTGACCGCAATCATCATCACGGCGACCAGAAGCAGCGGTATCATGCCATCCACATATCCCTTTACGCTGTCCAGATGATAATACAGCAGATAGCAGACCAGACTGACAATCGCTGCAACGACGGTGACAACCAGATATCCAATCGACATCCCTTTTGAATACTGCCCCAGAGCGAAAAGACCGTTTACCTCCAGGAACATCAACACCGTCCACCCCACAATGAGAAACAGCTCTGTTGTGACCTGACGTTTCAGGAGGATAGAGGTCGCCGCCAGAAGAACAGCATAGGCGACAATGCCGCCGACCAGCACCGCAGATCTGGGGAGCAGCGCCGTTTGACTGTCTACATTACTGCCTCGAACGATTTGAACAACTGCCGCCAGCCCCAGCAGAAACGCAGGGAGCAGCAGCCATCCGCCTTTCAGCCCCTTGATAGCGCCTTCCGGCTTGAATGCGATCAGCCACCATGCCAGATAGAATACGCAGCAGCCCACCAACAGGAGGTTCCCGGTCAGCATCTGCCGGGTCTGCAAATCATACTGTGAAAACATCTCAATCATCTCCAAGTGTACCGTTTTCCGGTGTTATACCTATTTACCCATTATAGCGGTCCGCTCATGCCCGGACAATGCACATTCTCCCCAAATTGTTACCGATTTGCTGTGTAAGGCGGAAAAAAGCGCCGACGCAGCGGCAGCTTGCGTGGGATTTAAGCGAAAAAAACAGCAAAGAAACAGCTCGTTTCCGAGCTGTTTCTTTGCTGTTATACCGGCTTTTACCCGTCTCGTACCGCTGCTGGTCCGGCTGCGGGGGCCTGAGCGTGTTCAGGCGCAGGCTTTCCAAATCAGGTGGCAGACCTCCGCCGGGGAACCGGTGGAAAATCCCTCCTTGTCCAGCAGCACCTCAGAGCCGCTGGCGCAGGTGAGAATCAGCAGGTGAGCCGTCTCCCGCTGGGAGACGATGTCGCTGTAGAGAATCTCCGTCTCCTCCCCGGCCCCTGGGCGGACGACGAGACGGTCTTCGTAGAAGAACGTCTCCCGCCGGGGAAGTCCGTTCTGGGACAGGGCGCGGTAGGACTTCTTCTCCTCCGTGCGGGGGAGCACGACCCGGAGCCAGATGAGGACGGCGGCGTAGAGAATCACTTCGCCCCCCAGAATGGCGGGGTTTCCGTCGGTCAGGCAGACGATCAGGTACAGGACGGCCAGCACAGCCAGCAGCACCACCGCCACCTTTGCGGTGAGCCGGTTGTACTTCCGGTTCAGAATGGCCTTCGCCCCCTCCCGGAAACGGGCCTCTGTGATTTCAACCGTGTTGACTGCCAGGGGTTCTTTCACAGCCATGGGTCATCCTCCTCCGTGTCGTAGACGGGCACCTGCTCCGGGAAGTGGGCCTGAATCTCCTCCTCGATGCGGAACGCCTGGTTCAGGTCGTTGTAGAGCAGGAAATTGGACAGGTACAGGATGAACCACAGACCAATCAGGGGCAGGAGGATGGAGGACCAGGGCAGGAACAGAGCGATGAGCAGCCAGTAGCCCACCTGGAGGGCGGCGATGCCCAGGGTGTGCCAGAAATACTTCATGCAGAACAGTAGGCAGTTTTTCAGCCGGACGGCCCCGGTCTGCTCAAACAGCACCAGCTGGGGCCAGTAGACGGTCAGCAGCATGGTGGCAAGAAGCAGACTGAGCAGGAACAGCAGGGTGGTGCCGATGCTGGGCAGGGAGACCGCCCACCAGTACAGCAGCATCCCGGCAAAGATGGCGCAGCCCAGAAACAGGCACAGCACCACGCCGGGGAGCAGGGCGCATTTCCAGTTGGTTTTCAGCGCCTTTCGATAGTCCGGCCACCAGTTCTGGGGCGCGTCCCGGAGGGAGCGGAAGAGCAGGTCGTACATGGCGTAGAGAAACGGCCCGGCGAACAGCCCGCCCACCACGCTGGCCGCCAGCATGACCAGGGCGCTGGAGGAGAGAATGGCGTAGCCCATCCCCAAGGCGAAGGGGAGAAAGCCCAGGAGGGTGACAAAGCCGCCCAGGAAAAAGGACATCACATCCCGCTCCAGCACCTCCCGATACCGGTCAAAGCCGGTGAGACGTCCGGTGCCATAGTGCGGGTCCTCGCGAAAAAGCAGAGCCATGGTATGCGTAACCTCCTCAGGATGCGTAGTGGATGCCGTCTAAAAAGTCGGTGAGAATGGTCAGAGCGTCTCCGTCAAAGTCCGTCTGACAGGTCAGCTCCACATTAATGGCGTGGTTCTGATAGACGCCAAAGGCGGAGGCCCCGAACTGATAGGGGTTATCCTCCCCGGTGCCGTCGTAAATCAGAACGGTGAACTCCTGCCCGGCGCAGGTGACGGTCTGGGTGTCGGTGACGGTATAGACCGCCTCCTCCGCCGCCTGCCACTGGGCGATATTCTGCGCCGCCGTCTCCTCGTCGGCGCAGTCCGCCAACAGGAGGTAGAGCTGGGCGTCGTACAGGTCCACCGTGTCTCCGTCGGAGTTGACATAATCCTCTGCCTCTCCTACGGTCCAGGCGGCATAGTAGAGGTCGGAACCGGCAAGAGCGTCCTTGTTGTCCAGCAGGGTCAGGCCGTTTTCCGGCGGCTCGACGCCCAGGGTGGCCCCCACCCGGACCCAGTTCTCCGACCAGTCCAGCCCGTCGTTGGTCTCGGTGGGGGCGGCGGTACAGGCGCACAGCCCCAGAAGCAGGGAGAGCAGGGCGCACAGGGAAATCAAACGTTTCATGACGAAGCCTCCTCGGCCAGACGGTCCCAGAGGCTGGCGCAGCCCTCCTCGTTGTCCACCTGGTTTTCATTTTCCTCATAGAAGCAGCGGCGGCCCAGATACAGCTCCAGACCGGCGTCCGGCCCTGTCCAGGCGATCACCTTGTCTGTGCCGGAGAAATCCGTATCCTCCGGGCAGCTCCCGTCCGCCAGGGCCAGCACCTGATAACGGAGCTGGAAGTCGTCGGGATCGTCCAGCAGGAAGAAATAGCTGTCACATTCGGCGATGTCTGCGATCAGAGAAATTTCCGAAGCCGAGCGGATGGCGGCACGTGTCTCGTCCCCGTCGGAGGCGTCCGGGAAGGGGTACTGGTTGAGTTGAACTACCACCTGCCCGTCGCCGTTTAAGTCCTCCCCCTGGGTCTCCAGCCACTGGACGATCTCCTGGGCGGTCTCGTCCTCCAAGGTGGCGGAGCCCACATAGGCAACCTGATAGTCCGGCTGGGTCTGGCCGATGCCCAGGGCGTTGGCGACCAGCTCCACCACGATGGCCAGCAAGACGACCCCGCCCAGCACCAGCCACTTGTGGTAGCTCCACCAGTTTTTCAGCTTTTGCTTTTGGGTGTACTCTGCGGCGACGTTTTTCTCCACGTCCCGCTGGAGCCATTTCGTGTAATCGCTAGGCATGGCTTACTCCCTTGTGGTCCCGCCGCTGACGTAGCGCACAGGCAGACTGACCAGGGGAGGGGACTTGGACCAGTCCTCGGACAGCACCAGCTCCACGCTCACCTCGGCGATCTGCTCGATGGGCTGGACAATGGTGGAGCAG
>JAJBTD010000118.1 GCA_020861055.1 Clostridiales bacterium
GCCCTTGGCGACGCCAGCGGCGATGGTGCCCACGCCCGCCTCAGAGCCCAGCTTCACGTTGATGCGGGCCTTGCGGTTGGCGTTTTTCAGGTCAAAGATCAACTGAGCCAGGTCCTCGATGGAGTAGATGTCGTGGTGCGGCGGCGGGGAGATCAGCGACACGCCGGGGGTGGAGAACCGGGTCTTTGCCACCCAGGGATAGACCTTCTTGCCGGGGAGGTGTCCGCCCTCGCCGGGCTTGGCTCCCTGAGCCATCTTGATCTGAATCTCGTTGGCGCTCATCAGGTACTCGCTGGTGACGCCGAACCGGGCGGAGGCCACCTGCTTGATCTGGGAATTCCGCTCCGTGCCGTACCGGTAGGAGGGCTCGCCTCCCTCGCCGGTGTTGGACTTGCCGCCCAGCCGGTTCATGGCGATGGCCATGCACTCGTGGGCCTCAGCGGAGAGACAGCCGTAGCTCATGGCGGCGGTCTTGAACCGCTTGACGATGGACTCCACCGGCTCCACCTCGTCGATGGGGATGCCGCCGTTCTCATCGAACCGGAAGGCCATCAGGCCCCGGAGGGTGTGGGGCTTGTTCTCGTCGTCCACGGCGGCAGAGTACTTCTTGAAGGTGGCGTAGTCCGAGTTCCACAGGGACTGCTGGAGCAGGCTGATGGTGACGGGGTTGTACAGGTGATCCTCGGCGTCGTAGCCCGCCCGGGACTTGTGAGCGCCCACAGAGTCCAGAGTGGTGTCGGTGGTCAGGCCCAGCGGGTCGAAGGCGTGGTTGTGCCGCCACTCCACCACGTCGTCGATCTCCTTCAGACCGATGCCGCCCACACGGGAGACGGTGTTGGTGAAGTATTTGTCAATGACCTCCTGGTTGATGCCCACCGCCTCAAAGATTTGGGCGGACTGATAGGACTGGAGGGTGGAGATGCCCATCTTGGAGGCGATCTTCACAATGCCGTTGAGGATGGCCTGGTTGTAGTCGTCCACGGCGGCAGAGTATTCCTTGTCCAGCAGATTCTTGTCGATCAGCTCGCCGATGCACTCCTGGGCCAGATAGGGATTGATGGCCGCCGCGCCGTAGCCCAGAAGGGTGGCGAAGTGGTGGACCTCCCGCGGCTCGGCGGATTCCAGAATGATGGAGAGAGAGGTGCGCTTCCGGGTGCGGATCTGGTACTGCTCCAGAGCGGAGACGGCCAGCAGGGAGGGGATAGCCACGTGGTTCTCGTCCACCCCCCGGTCAGAAAGGATGATGATGTTGGCCCCGTTCCGATAGGCCCGGTCCACCGAGACGAACATCCGGTCAATGGCCCGCTCCAGGGGGGTGTTCTTGTAGTACAGCAGGGAGACGGTCTCCACCTTGAAGCCGGGGACCTTCATGTTCCGGATCTTCATCAGGTCGATGCTGGTGAGGATGGGGTTGTGGATGCGCAGCATCTTGCAGTTCTCTGCCCGCTCCTCCAGCAGATTGCCCTCACGGCCCAGATAGACGGAGGTGTCGGTGACGATCTCCTCCCGGATGGCGTCGATGGGGGGATTGGTGACCTGGGCGAAGAGCTGCTTGAAGTAGTTGAACAGGGACTGATGCTTTTCCGACAGCACCGCCAGAGGGATATCCACGCCCATGGCGGCGGTGGGCTCAGAGCCGGTCTGAGCCATGAGGAGGATGGAGTTTTTGACCTCCTCATAGGTGTAGCCAAAGGCCTTGTACAGCCGGTCCCGATGCTCCTGGTCGTAGCTGGGCACCTTCCGGTTGGGGATCTTCAAATCGGAGAGATGGATCAGATTCATGTCCAGCCACTCGCCGTAGGGCTGCCGGACGGCATAGCCCTCCTTCAGCTCGTCGTCGGTGATGAGCCGTCCCTGGACGGTGTCCACCAGCAGCATCTTGCCGGGCTGGAGCCGGGATTTCTTGACCACCTTCTCCGGCGGGAACTCCAGCACGCCCACCTCGGAGGAGAGCACCAGCTGATCGTCGGAGGTGATGTAGTACCGGGAGGGGCGCAGACCGTTCCGGTCCAGCACCGCTCCTACGCAGTCGCCGTCGGAGAACAGGATGGAGGCGGGGCCGTCCCAGGGCTCCATCATGGTGGCGTAGTAGCGGTACATATCCCGCTTGGTGCGGGACATATTCTTGTCGTTCACCCAGGGCTCCGGAATGCACATCATCACCGCCATAGGCAGCTCGATGCCGTTCATCACCAAAAACTCCAGGGTGTTGTCCAGCCGGGCGGAGTCGGAGCCAACCGGGTTGATGACGGGATAGATCTTGTCCAGGTCGTCCTCGCTGAGCACGTTGGACTTCATGGTTTCCTCACGGGCCAGCATCCGGTCCACGTTGCCCCGGATGGTGTTGATTTCGCCGTTGTGGAGGATGAACCGGTTGGGGTGGGCCCGTTCCCAGGAGGGGTTGGTGTTGGTGGAGAACCGGGAGTGGACCATGGCGATGGCGGACTCATAATCCTCGTCCTGGAGATCGGTGTAGAACTGCCGCAGCTCCGCCACCAGGAACATGCCCTTATAGACGATGGTGCGGCTGGAGCAGGAGACCACATAGGTATTGTCATTGGACTGCTCGAACACCCGGCGGGCGATGTACAGCTTCCGGTCGAAGGCCAGCCCCTTCTTCACTCCGTCCGGACGGCGGATGAATGCCTGCTCGATGTAGGGCATACAGGAGACTGCCTTCTGCCCCAGCACCTCCGGATGGGTGGGTACGGTGCGCCAGCCCAGCAGCTCCATGCCCTCCTTCTCCACGATGATCTCGAACATCTTCTTGGCCTGGCTCCGGGCCAGGGTGTTCTGGGGGAAGAAGAACATACCGATGCCGTAGTCCCGCTCCCCGCCCACGGTGAAGCCCGCCTGCTGGGCGGCCTTCTGGAAAAATTTGTGCCCGATCTGGAGCATGATGCCTACGCCGTCGCCGGTCTTGCCCTCGGCGTCCTTGCCGGCCCGGTGCTCCAGCTTCTCTACGATCTTCAGGGCGTTATCCACGGTTGCGTAGCTCTTCCGGCCCTTGATGTCCACCACGCAGCCGATGCCGCAGGCGTCATGCTCAAAGCGGGGGTCGTAGAGGCCCTGGGCGGGCATGGTGCTCTCCGTTCTCACTTGTTCCATCTGTCTTGTTCCCCTTTCCCTTTCCAGAAAAAAGTGCCTCAGGCAGCCGAAAAAGGGTATAAATCTCCTCTTTGCGGCCTCCCCATTGAGGCACTTTTCTGACGTTGTTGCAGTTGTATCTTATTTGCTCAGCAACTCCTGGATGCGGCGGACCGCCTCACGGGTGTCGTCGGCGTCGCCAAAGGCGGTGAGCCGGATATATCCCTCTCCGCTGGGGCCAAAGCCGGCGCCGGGGGTGGTGACCACGCAGGCCTCGTGGAGCAGCTTGTCGAAGAACTCCCAGGAGCCGTACCCCTCCGGGGTGCGGAACCAGATATAGGGGGCGTTCACTCCACCGTAGACGGTCAGCCCGGCGGCGGTCAGGCCCTCCCGGATGACCTTTGCGTTGTCCAGGTAGTATTGAATGGTGGCCTTGATCTGTGCCTGGCCCTCCTCGGTAAAGGTGGCCTCGGCGGCCCGCTGGATGACGTAGGGCACGCCGTTGAACTTGGTCCCCTGGCGGCGGTTCCACAGCCGGTTCAGGCTGACTCCCTCCCGCACCAGCTCCTTGGAGATGACGGTGTAGGCGCACCGGTTGCCGGTGAAGCCCGCCGTCTTGGAGAAGGAGCGGAACTCGATGGCGCAGGTCTTGGCGCCGGGAATCTCAAAGATGGAGTGGGGGATACCCGGCTCGGAGATGAACGCCTCATAGGCGGAGTCAAAGAGAATGACCGAGCCGTGCTCGTTGGCGTAATCCACCCAGGTCTGGAGCTGCTCCCGCGTGGCGGCGGCCCCGGTGGGGTTGTTGGGGGAGCAGAGGTAGATCATGTCCGGGACCCTGTCCCCGGCGGGGAGGTCGGGGAAGAAGCCGTTGTCGGCGATGCAGGGGAGATAGACCAGGTCGGTCCACTTCTCCCCGTCGTAGTCCCCGGCCCGTCCGGCCATGGCGTTGGTGTCCACATAGACGGGGTAGACCGGGTCGCAGACAGCCACCACGTTGTCCACCGAGAAGATGTCCCCGATGTTGCCGCAGTCGCTCTTGGCCCCGTCGGAGACGAAGATCTCATCGTCCTCGATGTCCACCCCCCGGCGCTTGTAATCGTCCCGGATGGCGTAGCGGAGAAAGTCGTAGGCGGCGTTGGTCTCCTCGCAGTAGCCCCGGAAGGTCTCCTTTTGGCCCATCTCGGCGGTGGCCTGCTCCATGGCCTGGATGACGGCGGGGGCCAGGGGCTGTGTCACATCGCCGATGCCCAGACGGATGAGGGGCTTGGGCGGATTCTGCGCGGAGAAGGCACGTACTCTCCGCCCAATTTCCGGAAACAGATAGCCTCCGGGGAGCTTGGTGAAATTCTGATTGATCTTGACCATAAAAACTCTCCCTCCTGTATTCTTCGGGGCGGCAGGTCACAGGTCGCCCAGCACCAGCCGGGCGGTCTGGACCAGGTTGACCCCGGAGTCCATGCTTTTTTTCTGTAACATACGGTGGGCCTGTTCTTCCGTGAGGCCGTTGCGCTCCATCAGCAGCTCCTTGGCACGGCGGATCACGTCCTGATCCTCGCTGCTTCTCCGGGGCTTGACCAGTCGGCTGAGGCGGTGGCTCATTTGCAGCACCATCCGCACCGAGGCCACCAGATCGCTCCTGGAGATGGGGGCGGGGAGACGGAAAATGTCTTCGCTCACCAGATCCAGCTGGTGCTGAGGGGCGATCATCAGCATGGAAGCGCCCTCAGGCAAGTCCTCAAACAGGCTCTCCCCGGTGCCGTCCGGCAGACGGAAACCGCAGATCACCAGATCAATATCATATTTTGCGACGGCCCGTCGGGCCTCCCCTCCGGAGCGGCAGAGCTGACACTCCGCAGCCCCGGCGGACTCGATCATCTCACAGATGCGCCGGGCGCTCTTGTCGCTGTCAAAGACGACGATTATTCTCTCCACATGAAACAACTCCCAGTCTCAGCTGACTCGTTTTTAATAACGAATCAGGTACTGGTCGCGTTCCCACTGGGAGACCTGCCGCCGATAGCTGTCCCACTCGGCGGTTTTGCCCTCCAGATAGGCGGCGGAGACGTGAGGCCCCAGCACGTCCAGGATGAACTGGTCTGCCCGCAGCGCGTCGATGGCCTCCTTCAGATTGGCGGGGAGGCTGGCAATGCCCAGCGCTGCCCGCCGGTGGTCGGAGAGGCGGTAGACGTCCTCCGTATTCTCCGCCGGGGGGGTCAGTCCCCGCTCGACACCATCCAGACCGGCGGCCAGACAGACTGCAAAGGTCAGATAAGGGTTGCAGGAGGGGTCCGGGCTGCGGAACTCCAGCCGGGTGTGCTCTCCCCGGACGGCGGGGATACGGATGAGAGCGGAACGGTTGGACTCCGACCAGCACACATAGCAGGGGGCGGAATAGCCCGGCGTCAGCCGCTTATAGCTGTTGACCAGCGGGTTGGCGATGGCGGTGATGGCGTTGATGTGGGCCATAATCCCCGCAATAAACGAGTACGCCTCCTTGGACAGCCCGTGTACCCCCTCCGGGTCGCAGAACAGGTTTTTCCCGTCCCGGTGGAGGGAGAGATTGATGTGCAGACCGGAGCCGGGGGCGTTGCTCAGGGGCTTGGGCATAAAGGTAGCGTGAAGGCCGTTTCGCTGGGCGATGGTCTTGACCGCCAGCTTGAAGGTGGTCAGATTGTCCGCCGCGTGAAGGGCCTCCTCATAGCGGAAATCCACCTCATGCTGGCCGGGGGCCATCTCGTGATGGCTGGCCTCCACGGTGAAGCCCAACTCCTCCAGGCTCAGGCAGATCTCCCGGCGGGTGGCCTCCCCCTGGTCCAGAGGGCCAAGGTCGAAGTAGCCCGCATGGTCGATGGTCTCGGTGGTGGGGCGGCCCCGGTCGTCCGTCTGGAACAGAAAGAACTCGCACTCCGGGCCGATGTTTAGGGTGTAGCCCAGTTCCGCCGCCCGGCTCACGGCTCGGCGGAGGACGCCGCGGGGGTCGCCGATGAACGGTCTGCCGTCGGCGCTGTACACATCGCACAGCAGACGGCCCACCCGGCCCCGGCTGGGCCGCCAGGGGTAGATGGCGAAAGTATCCAGGTCGGGACGGAGGAACTGATCGGATTCGTTGACCCGGACAAAGCCCTCGATGGAGGAGCCGTCGATCATCACGCCGTTATCCAGGACGTCCTCCAGCTGAGAGGCCATGACCGCCACATTTTTCAGCTCGCCGAAAATGTCCACGAACTGCATCCGGATGAATTTCACGTCCTCCTCCCGGACGATGCGGAGGATGTCCTCTTTTGTGTAACCCATGATGTGATCGCTGCTCCTTCCGGCTCTGCCACCCGGCGAAACGGGGGCGAGGGGGCAAATGACGCAGGCCGAGATGGTCCATCCTGCATTTTTGGCGGCGGGGGACGAAAGTTTCCGACCGCTCCCGGCGGTCGGAGGGCCAGAGGGGAGACGGGCAGAAAATGCCTGCGGATAGTATTATACTAATCAGTTCGGGCCAGGATGTCAAGACATTATGGCAATTTTTGAATTTTCCTGTGCGGCTTCCGTTCATATTTCATAAAACAAGGGGAGCATGGGAGAGGTTTTGCGGTCAATTTGAATGAAATCAAAAAAACACTTGCATATTTCCGCCAGATAGTGTATCCTGTGTCTTGTGAAGCGGAGGCTCTCAGGGGCCTCATAACCGAACAGGCACGAGGGCAAAGGTGACAATGGCGTCCCCTGAGAACAGGGAATCGTTGTCGCCTTCTTTGTTTGTGCGGGCCTTTCGTCCAAAGTGCATACCAATTATCGAAAGGGTTGAGAAGAAATGAATATCAACGAGATTTTTGGAGCAAACGTGTTCAGCGTTTCCGTTATGAGGGAGCGCCTGCCCAAGAAGGTGTTCGCCGAGGTCACTGACGTGATGGAGAACGGCGGACAGATCTCCATGGAGACCGCCGACGTGGTGGCCAACGCCATGAAGAACTGGGCCGTGGAAAAGGGCGCAACCCACTACACTCACTGGTTCCAGCCGCTGACCGGCTCCACCGCTGAGAAGCACGATTCCTTTATCACCTATCCCAAGGATGGCAAGACCCTCCTCCAGCTCTCCGGCAAGCAGCTGATCATGGGTGAGCCGGATGCGTCCTCCTTCCCCTCCGGCGGTCTGCGGGCCACCTCCTACGCCCGTGGCTATACCGCCTGGGACATCACCTCTCCCGCCTTCGTCAAGGAGTCCGGCTGCGGCGTGATCCTCTGCATCCCCACCGTGTTCATCTCCTACACCGGCGAGGCCCTGGATAAAAAGACTCCGCTGCTCCGCTCCATGGAGGCGCTGTCCACCCAGGCCATCCGCATTGTCCGCCTGTTCGGCAACACCACCGCCAAAAAGGTCACCGCTTTCGTCGGCCCGGAGCAGGAGTATTTCCTGGTGGACCGGGAGAAGTACCTGAAGCGGAAGGACCTGGTCTATGCCGGACGCACTCTGTTCGGCGCGCCTGCCCCCAAGGGCCAGGAGCTGGACGACCACTACTTCGGCCAGATCCGGGAGCGGGTCGGCGAGTACATGAAGGACCTGGACGTGGAGCTGTGGAAGCTGGGCATCACCGCCACCACTCAGCACAACGAGGTGGCTCCCGCCCAGCATGAGCTGGCCCCGATCTACTCCACCGCCAATGTGGCTGTGGACCAGAACCAGCTGACCATGGAGACCATGAAGCGGGTCGCCACCCGTCACGGCCTGGTCTGCCTGCTCAACGAGAAGCCCTATGCGGGCATCAACGGCTCCGGCAAGCACAACAACTGGTCCATCGGCACCGACGAGGGGGAGAACCTCTTCGAGCCGGGCGACGAGCCCATCCACAACCTCCAGTTCCTGCTGGTGCTCTCCTGCGTCCTGGCTGCTGTGGACGACCACGCCGACCTGCTCCGTGAGTCCGCCGCCGATGTGGGCAACGATCACCGTCTGGGCGCTCAGGAGGCGCCTCCCGCCATCATCTCCATCTTCCTGGGCGATCAGCTGGACGAGGTGGTGAACCAGATCCTGAAAGGTTCTGAGGACGCCGCGGCCGCCGAGTCCGCTCTGGATACCGGCGTCTCCACCGTCCCCGTTCTCCGGAAGGACGCCACCGACCGGAACCGCACCTCTCCCTTTGCCTTTACCGGCAACAAGTTCGAGTTCCGTATGGTCGGCTCTCACGACTCCATCGCCTCCCCCAACACCGCCCTGAACGCCGTTCTGGCCGAAGCCTTCTGCACCGCTGCCGACGCCCAGGATAGAGAAGAT
>JAJBTD010000098.1 GCA_020861055.1 Clostridiales bacterium
GAGGAAGAAAGATGAACTGGAGCGCACCGTTTTTTGTCAACAGCATACTGCTCGGCGTGGGCCTGGCCATGGACGCCTTTTCTGTGTCTATGGCCAACGGCCTGAACGAGCCGCACATGGGGAAAGGGAAAATGCTTGGCATTGCCGGTGTATTTGCCTTTTTCCAGGCGCTGATGCCCATGATCGGCTGGATCTGCGTCCACACCGTCGTCCAGTATTTTACCGCATTTGAGGCGTTCATCCCCTGGATCGCCCTGATTTTGCTCGCCTTTATCGGCGGCAAGATGCTGCTGGACGGTATACACAGCAAGGGCGACACGGAGCATGAGGTGAAGCTGGGCTTTGGCGCGCTGATCGTCCAGGGCATTGCCACCTCTATCGACGCTCTTTCCGTGGGCTTTACCATCGCAGAGTACAACTGGCTGATGGCCCTTGTGGCGGCGCTCATTATCGCCGCCGTCACCTTCGCCATCTGCATGGTCGGACTGGCGATCGGGGAAAGGTTCGGCACAAGGCTGGCAGGAAAGGCGCAGATTCTGGGCGGCGTCATTTTAATCGCAATTGGCCTTGAAATCTTCATCACAGGTATCATGTAAGGAGGAACAGAGCTCATGCGTTACTATTGTGAAGAAAAGAAAAACGTCCTGAACGAATTGCATTCGTGTGAATCGGGCCTTTCCCAGCAGGAAGCTGCGAAACGGCTGGAGCGGGACGGGAAAAACGCCCTGGAGGCCGCCAAGGGAAAATCCTTCATCCGCCGGTTCTTTGAGCAGATGGCCGACCCGATGATTATTATTTTAATCGTGGCGGCAGTGGTCAGCGGCGTGCTGGCAGTGGTGGAGCACGACAGCTTTGCCGATGTCATTATCATTATCGCCGTGGTCATCGTCAACGCCGTGTTGGGTGTCTACCAGGAAAACAAGGCGGAAAAGGCCATTGAAGCTCTGCAGGAGATGTCTGCTGCCACCTCCAAGGTTCTGAGAGACGGTAAGATACAGACCATCCGCAGCGAGGACCTGGTGGTGGGCGACATCATTCTGCTGGAGGCCGGGGACGCGGTGCCTGCCGACGCCCGTATTCTGGTGAGCGCCAGCCTCAAGGTGGAGGAATCCGCTCTGACCGGCGAGTCGGTGCCGGTGACCAAGTTCATCGACCTCATTCAGTTAAAGAAGGACGAAAAGGACGTTCCCCTGGGCGACCGGAAGAATATGGTGTACATGGGCGGCACTGTAGTCTACGGAAGAGGCACCGCCGTAGTCACCGCCACAGGCATGGACACTGAGATGGGCAAGATCGCCGGCGCGCTGGCCCAGGCCGGGGACGACCTGACCCCGCTCCAGATCAAGCTGAATCAGCTCTCCAAGGTGCTGACCTGGCTGGTGCTGGGCATTTGCGTGGTGGTGTTTGCCGTCCAGCTCATCAAGGCGGGCAGCCTGTCCTTTGATTTGGTGCTGAACTCCTTTATGATCGCCGTCTCCCTGGCAGTCGCCGCTATTCCGGAGGGCCTGGCAGCGGTAGTCACGGTGGTTCTCTCCATCGGCGTGACCAATATGTCCAAGCGCAACGCTATCATTCGCCGCCTGACCGCCGTGGAGACTCTGGGCTGCGCCCAGGTGATCTGCTCGGACAAAACCGGCACCCTGACCCAGAACAAGATGACGGTGGTAGATGCCTTTGGCCCGGACGAGCGGCGGACAGCCACCGCCATGGCCCTCTGCTCTGACGCCGAGCTGGACGGGGACGGCCAGGTGACCGGAGAGCCCACTGAGGCCGCGCTGGTGGCCTGGGCCAACAGCATCGGGCTTGCCAAACCGGGGCTGAAAGCGCAGTATGTGCGCTGCGGCGAAGCGCCCTTTGATTCCAACCGGAAGATGATGTCCACCGTCCACAAAACTCAGAACGGCGTCATCCAGTTCACCAAGGGCGCAGTGGACATGGTGATCGGAAGATGCACCCACTACCGGAAGGACGGCCAGAGCGTCCCCATGACGGACAGCGACCGGGAAGCCATTCTCGCCGCCAACAAGGCCATGGCGGACAAGGCCCTGCGGGTGCTGGCCTGTGCGGAAAGAGTCTGGAGCGACACCCCGCCAGACTATGAGCCGGATACGCTGGAGCAGCAGCTCTGCTTCGTCGGCCTCTGCGGGATGATCGACCCGGTGCGTCCGGAGGTGAAGAACGCCATTTTGGAGTGCCGTGAGGCGGGCATCCGACCCATTATGATCACTGGCGACCACATCGACACCGCCGTAGCCATCGCAAAGGAGCTGGAGATCATCGGGGACGGCACCTACGCCGTGACCGGCACTCAGCTGGCCAACATGGACGACGAGACCTTCGCCAGAGAATTTCAAAACATCAGCGTCTACGCCCGTGTGCAGCCGGAGCAGAAGACACGCATCGTCAACGCCTGGAGAGGCGCCGGGTATGTGACGGCCATGACCGGCGACGGCGTCAACGACGCACCCTCCATCAAGGCCGCTGACATCGGCGTCGGCATGGGCATCAACGGCACCGACGTGACGAAAAACGTGGCGGACATGATTTTGGCGGACGACAACTTCGCCACCATCGTCGGCGCCGTGGAGGAAGGCCGGCGTATCTACGACAATATCCGTAAGGCCATTCAGTTCCTCCTGGGCTCCAACATGAGCGAGGTTTTGAGCATCTTCATCGCCACGCTGATGGGTTTCACCATTCTGAAGCCGGTGCACCTGCTCTGGATCAACCTGGTGACAGACTGCTTCCCGGCCCTGGCTATGGGCACGGAAAAGGCGGAGCGGGACATCATGAGGCGCAAGCCCCGGAACGCGAAGGCCGGCATCTTTGCCGACGGTCTGGGGATTGACGTGGTCTATCAGGGCCTGGTGGTGACGGCGCTGGTGCTGGCTTCCTACTTCGTCGGCCACTTTATGGAGAGCGGCGTCTGGGCAATCACGGACAGCGCCGACGGCACCACCATGGCCTTTCTGACCATGTCCATGGCGGAGATCTTCCACAGCCTGAATATGCGCTCCCAGCGGCAGAGCATCTTCCGCCTTGGCTCCCAGAACAAAATGCTCCTCCTCGCCGCCGCCGCCTCGCTGGTTGCCACCACCCTTGTCTGCGAAGTCCCCGCCCTTGCCGCCGCCTTCGATTTTACCAGCGTGGAGCTTGGAGAGTATCTTGTCGCCATTCTGCTGGGGGGCCTGGTCATCCCCATCGTAGAGCTCGTCAAGCTGTTCCAGCGACACTGGGCAGAAGGGACAGATAAGAAGCGTTCCTTATGATTATGACCCATAGGTTATATGACAGTCGGAGCATCCCTGGGCCGCTGTGCGGCTCAGGGATGTACTGCGTATGGTCGCTGCCATGGTTTTCCCAGCCCAGGCGCTCCGGAGAGCAGATGTTTTGAAAGAAGGTCATTTTAACCCTCCTCGTATTCAGTCCACCCTACGATTGTCCTCTCCGCATCCTCAATAGCGGCAAGGCATTCCTTTTGATACTTCCCGAAGCTTCGATACATCAGCCCGACAAGGGGAAGCAGGCGGTACAGGCGCTTTTCCCGCGCTCTGTTCGGCATCATTCCTGTCAGATGACTCACATTTTCATAAATGACGGCCTTCACATCTTTTGCATATCCTTTCTCCGTCAGGTACGCCTCGATCTTCCTGACGGAGTACGCAGACGGCCATGCCTCATCCCTGTCGCCTGCAATCAACAGGATTCTCGCGTCGCTCTTTTCCAACGGGAGAAAGGCCTGCCGCTCCCGCGCTTTGTCCTGATAAGCGTTATAGTAGGAAATCCACATCCCCATGACCGGATACCTCGCGTGGGATGTTTTTTGATATCTGGCCGCCTTTCCATTGGAAAGCTCCGCCGAAACGAATGGCACGTCTACTCCCCGAAAGGCTGCGACGCTATGCCCCGTCATGTGTTTCTGGGATCGGTCTGTTCCCTCAAACGGGACGTGTGTTGGAGACACCAGGATCACATTTTCAATGCCGCCAATATATATCGCAGCCAGCGCAGCAAAAATGGAGCCTATAGACATCCCATAAGTGCTGATATGGGCGTACCCTCTGTCAGCAAGACAGCGCACAGCGGATTCGACCATCTCAAGCGGTATGCGGTCAGGCGAATCGGGAAGCCCCGCTGCGCCGAAGAGCGATACCGCCAGCCCTGTTATCCCGTAATCTGCGAATCGCTCCGCTATTTTGATTCCGGGCAACAGACTCTTTTCACCGCCCATAATCACGATGACCGCTTTATCACTCAACTGGTCAGGTACGACTAAGTGACCTGTAAATCCATGCTCCTGGTAAGTGAAATGCTCATATCTCATCTGTTGGCTCCCGTCGCATGGGTTCATGCTCGTCTCTCCCTTATATGGTTAGCTAAGGCTAATCTGATTTTATCAGGCATCAGCAGGGAAGTCAACACAGAATATAAATTGTTGAGTTTCTCCTGTGGGAGTGCGGTTTCCGGAAAAAACGGCACGGCGATCACAGTTGCACTGTGATGAGCTGTGCCGGGCGATAAATACGGGTGATAACGGATGGCGAGAATGATACGGCATCCTTCTGCAACGGAGCCCGTCAACCCATGCGCACCGAAAATTTTCCCGGCAGGCGTCCCCAAACCCCTGCCGGGCGACATATAATGAATAAGAGAGCATGAACGGAGGGAGGCAACGGCATTGGCTGAGACGGAGCTTCAGGACGACCTGATCTCAGCCCTCTACCACGAGATGTTTCCCATGCTGCTCGCCTACGCCCGCAGCGCGCTGGGAGAGGGCGGTATTGCGGAGGAGGCGGTGCAGGAGACCTTCTGCGTCGCCTGCAGGCGGGAGCGGGAACTGGCTAACAGCCCGAACCCCAGAGGCTGGCTGGTGAACACCCTGAAAAACGTGATACGCCAGCTTCGGCGTACCCAGGAGAGGGAGGCGGCGCTGCTGGCCGAGCTGACGGCACATGAGGATGGAGAGCCGATCTCTCCCCAGAGCGGGTCAAATCCCGACCTGCTCTATGGCGATTTGCGGCGGGACCGGGACTATCTGCTGCTGAAACGGCTGGCGCTGGACCAGTACACCATGGCGGAGCTGGCGGCAGAGCTGGGTATCTCGGTGGAGGCCTGCAAAAAGCGGGTCCAACGGGCCAGGAAACGCCTGCAAAGGCGGTTGAAACAGAATTTGTGAGCGGGCGTCCCCAAGCGCCCTTTCCGGGACAGATACGGGAAGAGGAGGGATTCAAAATGTCTTATGCAAAAACATTCAGCGGGAGGGGCTTCCCCGACCTGGAGGCGATGACGACCGAAGAATTAAGGGAGCTGCTCCGGCGGGACTCTCTGCTGCCGGAGGACGAGTCCTCCGACACGGAGACCGTTCTGTACGCCATGGAGCTGCTGTCACAGCGGGAAACGGAGCCTGTGGACGTGGAGCGGGCCTGGAAGTCGTTTAACGAACAGTATCGCCCCCATGCTGAGGATGTGGGGACAGACAGCGCAGCGCAGAGCGCCGCCCCACAGTCCCGGAGACGTCCTCTCCGGCGGCTGTTAAAGTCGGCGGCTGTCCTGGCGGCTGCCGTCGCCCTGCTGGTCGTAGGGACGATCTCCGCCGCCGCAGTCGGTTACAACCCGGCAGAACGGCTGTCCCTGTGGCTGGAATCCCTGTCCGGGGAGGCGTGGACAGACGACCTGGTCACCGCCCGGTGGTCGGACGGCGCCTTCTATTTTGAGTGCGCAGACGTAGTCAACCCGGATTGGGTCGGGACAAAGAAAAAGCTGGAGCTTCGTGGCTTCGGAGCGTTCGACGACCTGCTCCCCACCTGGATGCCGGCGGGCGCAGAGGAAGCGACCTCCATGAGTACGATGTGCGACCTTTATCACTACAGAAAGATTTGTTATGAACTGCCGGACGGGGCGAAATTTTCCGTCCAAATGATCGTGTTTGCAAACAGCCAGTATATCTCCCAGTTTACCGCCGACTGGGACGGCTCCGACGTGGAGCTGTACGACAGCGACGGAAAGACGGTCTACCTGATCCCCAATGGGGACAGCATGACGGGCATCTGCGTGGACGACTATATGGAGACGATCATCAAGGGCGCGCTGACGGCGGACGAGATCAGGGAGATGTTCGATTCCATCCAGTGGAGCAATATCTACTGGTGAGAACCGCCATACGATCAGTCAAAGCGCAGTATCGTCAATACCGCCCAAATGATGACAGCGGCGACCCAGGGGACCGTCACCGTGTCATAGCCCTTTTTCGTGACTGCCTCCGTGACAGAGGCCGCCGCCGCGCTGAGGATTGCCGCGCAAAATGCGGCGGCGAGGGGAACGCCGCCTACCCACAGGGAGAGCAGCGCAGCGGCAAAGGAGACGCAGAGCATGGCGCAGCTTCCCTCATAGGACTTCCGCCTGTCGGCAAATTTCCAGCCGATTTTGTGGCGTCCATACCGTTTCCCAATCAGGGCAGCGGCCTCGTCCCCCAGCCCCCAGGCCAGCACAGCCGAGAGGACGGTGAGTTCGGAATCGAGCACGCCCCAGAACAGCGTGACGAGAGCTGCGGAGGAGCCAAAGAGCAGCACCAGGCTTTTCCGCACCTCGCCGGAGGTGCGCTCCTGAAACAGATTGGCATAAAAGGGCTTTTTCTCACAGATTTTCAGGACCGGATACACAATGGCCACAAACAGGACGGATAAGAGCGCCGGCACATACCAATGCTCCGAGGCCAGCAGAATGACCAGAATGATGAGAAATGCAATGGTGTGCAGCACCTTGCGCCGCACCTCTCCGTCGATGTGGAGAAACTCAAAGCCCGCCAGGGCGGCGCATACGGCGATGAGCAGAAAGACCACCAGCACCGCCAGGGTGTGGAGCAGCTCCAGCGCCAGCGGGGGAAGGGTCACGTCCTGGAAATAGTTGAGGTAGATCATGGCGGCGCCCAACACCGTCAAAATCACGCCGGTCACCCGGCCCACCGTCTTGCTGTTTACCCGGTTGGCAAACTGAGCGGAGATGAGAGACGCCGCCGTTGCGGTGACGATGCAGATGATCAGCACGTCCCAGCGCTCCAGCACAATGGCAGGATGAATGAGAGAGTGGCTGACGAATCCAATCAGAGCGGTAAAGGTCATGATAAAGGTGCTGGTGCCCACGGCGGTTTTCAGGTCATAGCCCAAAAACACCGTAAAAACTACCAGCATCATCATGCCTCCGCCGGTACCCACAAAGCCGGTGCCGAAGCCGATGGTCAGACCGAAGAACAGGGAGATGATGATCTCCTTCCAGCCCAGGCGCACGTTGGAGACGTCCGCCCCCGATTTTGACGTGTCCGGCTTGACCAGAAAGCGGATGCCGATGCAGAAGGTCAGCACTAGGGTAAAACCGCCCAGCACCACGTTGCCCACCAGATAGGCGGCATAGCTGCCCACAGCGCTGAGGGAGATGATGCAGGCCATCATGACCCAGCCGTGCCTGAGGTCGATATGCTTGTTTTTTGCATAGACCGAGGAGGACACCGCAGAGCCGAGAATGTCCGAGGCCAGGGCGATGGCTGTCGCCTGGTACGCCCCGTATTCCCCACCAAAGGAGGGACAGAGCACGATCAAGATCGGCACCATCACCGTCGCCGCAGACAACCCGGCCAGCCCGGTGCCGACCCCTGCGCCCAACGCTGCGACTACATACCAAAAATACTCCATAAAATCCACCTTGTCTTATACTGCGGAATGTGTTAACATAACATTATAATCAACATCTGTCGATTTTGCAACCGACAGATAGGCGGGAACTGTGGATTATGGGGTATATGACATGAAACAGCAATATGAGCGGCGTGTTTTGAAAACAAAGGAAAAGATTTACGGTGCGTTTATCCGGCTGATGCAGGAAAAACCGATCCATCAGATCTCCATCTCGGAGCTTTGCCGGCTTGCAGGCATGAACCGCAGCACGTTCTACCACCACTTCGGCAGTCAATACGACGTGCTGGCGGAGCTGACGGACGCCTTCCTCGCCGATCTGGAGGAAAAGCTCCGGGATGTTTCTTCGTACGATCAGGAGGGCGTACAGCGCAGGGTAGAGCTGTGCCTGGACAACGCCATGCAGAACAAGGAGCTGACGCTGCTGCTGATGCGAAACGCCGTGGGGACGGACTTTGCGCAGCGGCTGTTCTCTCTGCCCAAAATCGAAATGCTCTTAAACGAAAAGCTCTCCGACGTGGAGAGCGAGGCGGAACGCCGCGCCCGTATTTCCTTTGTCACCTACGGCTCCTATCAGCTCCTTCAGGAGTGGCTGAATATGCCCGACCCCGTCAGCGCGCAGGAGGAAACGGCGCTGATTTTGAAG
>JAJBTD010000119.1 GCA_020861055.1 Clostridiales bacterium
CTGGCCTTGGAAAACAGCCGGTGGGTGCCGATGAGCACATCCACCAAGCCGCTCTCCAGCTCCCGGAGGATGCGCTTGACCTGGGCAGGGGTCTGGAACCGGCTGATGACGGCGATCTTCACCGGGAAGCCCTGGAAACGCTGGACGGCGGTCTGGTAGTGCTGATTGGCCAGGACGGTGGTGGGCACCAGAATCGCCGCCTGCTTCCCCTCCAGGACGCACTTCATCACCGCCCGGAGGGCCACCTCCGTCTTGCCGTAGCCCACATCTCCGCAGAGGAGACGGTCCATGGGGATGGGTTTCTCCATGTCGCCCTTGATCTCCTGGACGCACCGGAGCTGATCCTCCGTCTCCTGATACTCGAATTTGTCCTCAAACTCCTTTTGCCAGGGGTCGTCCGGATGGAAGGCATATCCCGGCTGGCGCTGGCGCTGGGCGTAGAGCTGGATGAGCCCTTTGGCCAACTCCTTGGTGGCTTTTCTGGCACGGCTTTTGGCCTTGGCCCAGTCAGTTCCCCCCAACTTGGACAGCCGGGTGCGCTCCCCAGCCTCCTCTCCCCCGCCAATGTATTTGCTCACCAGGTCCAGCTGAGTGGCCGGGACATAGAGGGTGTCCGAACCGGCATAGGCCAGCTTGATGTAGTCCTTCTCGACCCCGTCCACCTTCATCTTGACCAGCTCCACGAACCGGCCGATGCCGTGGGTCTCGTGTACCACCAGGTCGCCGGGGGACAGATCAGTGAAGCTCTGGAGTTTCTGGCGGTTGCTGTCTTTCCGTTTGGCCGACGCCTTGCTGCTGTGGAGCGGCGGAGCAGCTCCCTCGGTGAGCACAGCGAAGCCGGGATACTCCATGCCTGCTGACAGTCCTCCTACCGTCAAAATGGTTTCACCTGGCTTTGGGAGGGTCTTCAAATCCAGGTCGATAGCGGCAGGAACGCCATTCTCCTGTAGCATCGTCCACAGGGCTTTCACCCGCCCCTGAGTGGCGCAGAGTACCACCGTGGCCGCCCCGTCCCGCTGATAGTGCTGTAGGTCGGAGAGGGCAGTCTCCAGGCTGGCCCCAAAAGAGGGTAACTGCTTACAGGGGACAGAGATCAGGGCCACCGGGTCGCAGGGACAGGTGGAGGTTGCGAAGCTGTCCAGGAAAGCGGCGGGATACTGCCGGGTCATCCGCCGGACAAAGCCAGCCCAGTCTGCCCCATAGGACAGGCCCTCCCGGAGAACGCCAGCTTGGGTCAAGGCGGTCTGGTCCTCGGTGAGCCGCCAGAGATAGTGCTCCCCGGCCGACTTGCACCGGGGGCTGTCCGCCCAGAGGACGGCGGCAAGCTCCGGCAGATAGTCCGCTCCGCAGGCAAATTGTGGGTAGATTAAATCCAGATACCGGTCGGCGGCGGCAAAGGCATGGCCCTGCTCCAACGCTTCGGCATCCCGGAGAAGGGTTTCTCTCAGGGCAGAGGTGTCCCGCTTTTTGTCCCGCTCCAGGCGACGGACCGTCTTTTGCAGCTCCGCCGTCAGCCCCTCCAGACCACCCGGAGCCAGCTGGGGCAGAGTCTCGGCGGCGGGGAGCACCAGGACAGAGGAAATATTTTCTACCCGGCGCTGGGTGCCTGGGTCAAACAGGCCGATAGTGTCTACCTCATCTCCCCAGAACTCCACCCGGACGGGGGCCTCCAGGTTGGGGGGATAGATATCCAGGATGCCGCCCCGGAGGGCAAACTGCCCCGGTCCCTCCACCCGGTCGCACCGGCTGTATCCGGCGGCAATCAGTCGTCCAGGCAGCTGTTGCAGCTCCATCTCCTGACCCGTCCTCAGCCGGAGAGAGGCCCGTTCCAGGGCCTCCGGAGGCAAGGTGCGCTGCATCAGCCCTTCCACTGTGGCGATAAGGAACCTCCACTCCCCGGAACGGAGCCGCTGAAACGTTCCCAGCCGCCGCTGCTCCCACTGGTGGGAGGTGGTGGCGTCGTGAAAGGTGAACTCCCGGCCTGCGAGAAACAGCGGCTCCTCCCCGGTAAAGGCCCGCAAATCGGCGGACAGCTTCTGTCCCTCATTCTCGTCCGGGCACAGCAGCACCACCGGGCAGTCCAGCTGAGCCTGTAATGCGGCGGCCATCTGTGCCCGGTGGACGGCAGAAAGACCGGACACTCCAATGGGAGAGCGTCCGGCGTCCAGCTGAGCGACCAGCTCCTGATATTCCGGCAGACGGGGGAGGATTTGAATGAGCTGCTTCATAATACGTTCTCCTTGGGGACGTTGTTGGGCAGATCAGTCCCCCTGCTTTCCATTATATAGGTTCATCGCCCGATCCATGCCCTGGGTGATGATACATTCGAGGGCATCGCAGGCTTTCTCTGCCGCCTGCTCGATCAGCTTCCGGTCCTGGGGAGAAAACTTGCCCAACACCCAGTCTACCAGGTCGTAGTCCGGGTGGGGCTTCTTCCCCACGCCGATTTTCACTCGGGGGAAGTTCTCACTGTCCAGCATATTGATAATGGATTTCAGACCGTTGTGCCCACCGGCGGAGCCGCTTCTCCGCAGACGAATCCTGCCAGGTTCCAGGCTGATATCATCGGATACCACCAGACAGCGCTCTGGGGGCACCTTGTAAAAGGCGGCTGCCTCCTGAACCGCTGTGCCGGAGAGATTCATATAAGTGTTGGGCTTCATCAGCAGCACCTTATGACCCCCGATCTCAGCCGTGGCAGTGAGAGCCTTGAACCGGATACGGCGGATATCTGCCCCCAGGCGGCGAGCCATGGTGTCCCCGGTGAGGAAACCCACGTTATGCCGGGTATTCTCATACTCCCGGCCCGGATTTCCCAGGAAACAAATGACCCACTCTATACCGCCGCTTTTTCGGTCAGAAAAAAACATCTTGAGTGCCTCCTTGACACGACTGACAGGGGATGCCGACACGGCACCCCCTGTTTCGGCCCGCTGCGAGCCGTTTTCTTTTGATTCGACAGTCGTTTATGCGTAGATGGAGGAGATGGAAACCTCATTATAGATACGTCCGATCGCCTCCGCGAACATATTGGCTGTGGAGAGATACTTGATCTTGCTGCATTTCAGGGCCTTCTCCGGTGCGGGGATGGTGTCCAGGAAGATCAGCTCGTCCAGGACGGAGTTCTCGATCCGCTCCAGAGCAGGGCCGGAGAGGACTCCATGGGTGGCGCAGGCGGATACGCTCTTGGCGCCGCCCTCTTCCACCAGGGCACGGGCAGCTCCACAGAGGGAGCCTGCGGTATCCACCATGTCGTCCAGCAGGATGACGTCCTTGCCCCGAACATCGCCGATAATGTTCTTTACCTCGGACTGGTTTGCCTTTTGGCGGCGCTTGTCCACAATGGCCAGGGGCAGATTCATCTTCTGAGCAAAGGCTCTCGCCCGTGCCACAGAGCCAACATCGGGAGAAACCACCACCGTCTCGTCCTCATGGCCCCGGAACCGCTCCTGGAAGTAATGGATAAACAGAGGCGAGCCAGGAATATTGTCCATGGGGATGTCAAAGAAGCCCTGGATCTGGGCGCAGTGGATGTCCATGGTGAGCACGTGGTTCACACCGGCGCTGACCAACAGGTTAGCGGTGAGCTTTGCAGAGATGGGGTCACGGGGCTTTGTCTTACGATCCTGGCGGGCATAGCCGTAATAGGGAATGACGGCGGTAATGCGTCCGGCAGAGGCCCGCTTACAGGCGTCGATCATGACGCACAACTCCATCAGATGATCATTGACGGAGCGATAATCCGAAGTGCCCCGAACTCCGGTAGCACAGGTGGACTGAATCAGAAACACATCACTTCCCCGAACCGTCTCATAGAAGGAGACATAACTCTCACCGTCAGAAAACTGCCCGCACTCGGCATTTCCCAGCGGCACGTCCAGGGTGCGGCAGATCTCCCTGGCCAGGGGAATATTGGAGCTGCCCGCAAAAATCTTGATGTCCTTGCCATGTGAAATCATATCTTTACTCTCCTCTGCTGTCGTTGGATACGTTTCTCTTACGTCCTGCACTGCGCCAATAAAGAAAAAGAGACTTGAGCGATGACACGATGGGCTGGGAGGCGCACGTTCCCTTTACACCCTGTTATTATAACGCATTCGAACCGAGGCCGCAAGGATTTCCCCCAAAATCGGTTCGAAAAGAGGAAAAACCTTGGCATCTGGTGCCTTTGGTTCAGTCAGCAGGCATTATTATAACAAACCAGAAGGGAAAATCCACTGTTTTCCTCAATATTTTTCCAGGTTTCTCCCTTCTTTTCCCTGTTGCACAAATTTCAATTCCTATTATTTTGAAAATTGGTCGGATTGGCAACGTTCTATCAGTGGAATTTAGCTCTATATTGAAAATTTTCGCCATTTTCCCGTTGACAAGGGACGTATAGGCTGATAAAATATAAAAGCCGCTTTGAAAGGGTTTAAGCCAGGGGGTACTCTGCACCCGGGAGAGCGAGTCCGTAATCAAGGAAAGAGGTGCATTTTGCATGACCGCTATTATCGTGACCGGCGGCAAGCAGTATAAGGTGGCTGAGGGCGACACCCTCTTCATCGAGAAGCTGCCTGTGGAGGCCGGAGACAACGTGACCTTTGACCAGGTGCTGGCCGTCATCGACGGGGAGAACGCCACCTTCGGCACTCCCATTGTGGAGGGCGCCAAGGTCGAGGCCTCTGTCGTGAAGAACGGCAAGGGCAAGAAGATCCGCGTGCTCAAGTACAAGCCCAAGAGTGGCTATAAGCGCACTCAGGGTCACCGTCAGCCCTACACCAAGGTGACCATCGGCAAGATCGTCGTCGCCTGATGATCGCCGTCACCTTTCATTTGGAGGGGGCCAGGATCGTCAGCGTGGACGTTCGTGGGCACAGCGGCTACGCCGAAGAGGGGGCCGACCTGATCTGCAACACTGTTGTCGCCGCCATCCAGCTGGTGGAGTGTACTGTCAATGACGTGCTCGGCCTGGCTGCGGCGGTGAAGGTGGAGCCGGAGGAGCCCCACATCTCCCTCCATCTCCCTGGCGGACTGTCCGAGGAGGACGAGCATACCTGTCAGAATCTGCTGACCGGCATGATGGTCTATCTCACCAGCCTTCGCCAGCAATTTCCCGATTATATCACTGTAACGGAGGTGTAACACCCATGCTGAATATTTCTCTCCAGTTCTTCGCTCACAAGAAGGGCGGCGGTTCCACCAAGAACGGCCGTGATTCCGAGTCCAAGCGTCTGGGCGTCAAGCGGGCCGATGGACAGTTCGTCCTGGCCGGCAACATTCTGGTTCGTCAGCGCGGCACCAAGATCCATCCCGGCACCAACGTGGCCAAGGGGAAGGACGACACTCTGTTCGCTCTCAAGGACGGCACCGTCAAGTTTGAGCGCAAGGGCAAGGACCGCAAGCAGGTCTCCATCGTCGAGATCGCTCAGTAAGAGGAACTACGAAAAAGGCGTGCTGAGAGCTTTCCAGCACGCCTTTTTTACCGGAAGGGCGTCTCCCCTTCCGGCATCGCTGTGAGGTACAATCAAAATGGCTTCTACCTTTGTGGATACTGCAAAGATCACGGTAAAGGCAGGCAAGGGCGGCAACGGCGCCGTCGCCTTTCACCGGGAGAAATATGTGGCTGCCGGAGGCCCGGACGGGGGCGATGGCGGCCGTGGGGGCGATGTGATCCTGGTGGCGGACAGCCATCTCACCACCCTGATGGATTTTCGCTATCGCCGGAAATATGCCGCCTCCAACGGCTCTGACGGCTCCGGGGCACGCTGCTCCGGAAAAGACGGGGAGGACCTGACCATCAAGGTCCCCACCGGCACCGTCGTCCGGGATGCCGAGACACGGGAGATCATCCGGGATATGTCCGACGGCAAGCCCTTTGTCCTGGCACGGGGCGGCAGAGGCGGCTGGGGCAACCAGCACTTTGCCACCCCCACCCGACAGGCCCCCCGGTTCGCCAAGCCGGGACTCCCCGGTGAGACGAAGGAGGTCCTGCTGGAGCTGAAGCTGCTGGCGGACGTGGGGCTGGTGGGCTTTCCCAATGTGGGTAAGTCCACCCTGCTCTCTGTGGTCTCCAAGGCCCATCCCAAGATCGCCAACTACCACTTCACCACCCTAATGCCCAATCTGGGGGTGGTCTATGTGGAGGAAGGGGTCAGCTTCGTCATGGCCGACATCCCCGGCATTATCGAGGGGGCCAGCGAGGGAGCGGGCCTGGGCCACGACTTTCTCCGGCACATAGACCGGTGCCGTCTGCTGGTCCACCTGGTGGACGTCTCCGGCAGCGAGGGCCGGGACCCCATCCAGGACTTTGACGCCATCTGCGCCGAGCTGGCCCAATACTCCCCGGAGCTGGCCAGCCGCCCCATGATCGTGGCGGCCAACAAGTGCGACCTGTGCTACGACCGGACTCAGGTGGACTCCTTCCGGGCCTATGTGGAGGGCAAGGGTTTCCCCTGCTTCGAAATCTCCGCCGCCGCCCATCAGGGCGTGAAGGAGCTGGTGTGGAGCATCGCCGCCCGGCTCCGGGAGCTGCCCCCGGTGCGGTACTACGAGCCGGAGTATGTGGAGCGGCCAAAGGAGGTTACGGTAGACACCTCCGTCCCCGCCGAGATCTGGCAGGAGGACGGCATCTGGTACGCCCAGGCTCCCTGGCTGGATCAGCTCATGGAGTCGGTCAATTTCGGCGATTACGAGAGCCGCAACTGGTTCGACGGCAAGCTCCGGGCCAGCGGTCTGTTCGACCAGCTGGAGGCCCAGGGCATCCGGGACGGGGATACCGTGGATCTGTATGGACTGCAATTTGAATATCAACGGTGAGCCACATGAAACACCCCCGGCAGAGATGCTCTGCCGAGGGTGTTGTCTGTCTGTGAGACGGTTATTGGGTCGGGCTGTCGAACAGCTTCAGGGCCTTGGCGGTCTCCTGTCGCTTCTCTTCCAGGGACTCGGCCAGCATCATGTCCTTCACCTTCATCAGACGAATGGTGTTGTTCCGCTCGTTCTCCGACAGCTTCATGGTGATATACTTGATGTTCTCCTGACATTCCGGGATGACCACATACTCCAGGGCGTTCACCCGGCGGCGGGTCTTTTCGATCTCCTCCGCCAGCAGCTGGGTGGCCTTCTCGATCTGGGCCAGGCGGAGCATATCCTGGAACACGGAGGACAGGGCGTCCACCGCCCCGTCCAGCTCGCCGCTAGTGGTGGCGAAGCCGTAAGGGTAGATATCTCCCCCGCTGGCGTTGCTCCGGGTGGAGAACTGGTAGACCGGGGTGTTCACCCCCATGATGTTCTGGTACTTCATGTCCAGCTCCACGCTCTGCTTGGGATAGAGCAGGGACTGCTCCAGCATCTCGGAGGACATGAGGGCAGAGGCCACGGTGAACGAGCCGTAGGCCCGGATCATCCCCTCCTCCACGCGCTTCCGGAGGGCGCGGTTCTCCCGCACCATCTCCAGAAACTGCTTCATCATCTCGTCCCGCTTGTCCTTGAGCAGCTTGTGGCCCCGGGTGGAGGTAGCCAGCTTCTTTTTCAGCCGGGTCAGCTCCATGCGGGTGGCGTTGACTGTGGTGGCAGGCATCCTGCGATCCCTCCCTTACTGCTGGTCCTGTTTGGGCAGGTACTTGTCGATATACTCCGGCTTGATCCGCTTCAGCTCGGTCTTAGGCAGGATGCTCAGCAGCTCCCAGCCCAGGTCCAACGTCTCCTCAATGGAGCGGTTTTCGTCCGAACCCTGGGAAACATAGCGGCGCTCGAACTCATCGGCGAATTTGGCGTAGAGCAGGTCGGTCTTGGTCAGGGCCGCCTCGCCCAGGATGGACATGAGCTCCTTGTTCTCCTTGCCGGTGGCATAGGCGGCGAACAGCTGGTTCATGGTGCCGGAGTGGTCCTCACGGGTCTTGCCAGCGCCGATGCCCTTGTCCTTCAGGCGGGACAGGGAGGGCAGCACGTCGATGGGGGGCATCACGTTCTTCCGGTACAGCTCCCGGGACAGGATGACCTGGCCCTCGGTGATGTACACCGTCAGGTCGGGGATGGGGTGGGGCTTGTCGTCGGCATGAATGGTGTGGATGGGTATCATGTTGATGGAGCCGGGCTTGCCCAGCTGACGGCCCGCCCGCTCGTACATGGTGGCAAGGTCGGTGTACAGATAGCCGGGATAGCCGCGGCGGCCGGGGACCTCCTTCTTGGCCGCGGAGATCTCACGAAGCGCGTCTGCGTAGTTGGTGATGTCGGTCAGAATGACCAGCTCGTGCATATCCTTCTCAAATGCCACATACTCTGCGGCGGTCA
>JAJBTD010000100.1 GCA_020861055.1 Clostridiales bacterium
CCTATTCGCTACTCTTTTTTCTCTTATCTGTTAAGCATCATTGTAACACCTACATCGTTCTGCGAATTTGGGAAATCGTCCGATCAATCCCCGGTAATGCTTGCAATTCTCTCGCTATTGTGCCATAATTTGGGCATATAATGGAAACGGTCTGTTCCAACCGACGGGAAAGGAGGACGTAGAACGGATGAACCGGAAGCTAAACCGTATGCTGGAGCCAAAGGTCAGAGTCTATCTGGTCTTTCTGGCTGTGTTCGCCGGGATCACCTGCTATTTTCAGCTTCGACTGGGCCTGGTGGAGCTGGGTCTGGTGGTGGTGCTGCTGATCTACTATCTGATCGTCAGGAACCGTCGCCGGAAGGAGATGGCCAAATATATCACCGACGTCACCAACCATATCGACGCCGCCAGCAAGGATACCATGGTCAACTCTCCCCTCCCCATGGTCATCTTTCAGCCGGACACGGGGGACATCATCTGGTCCAACGACCGTTTTCTGAAAATCACCGGAGATCGGGAGCATCTGTTTGACACCAAGATCGACGCCGCAGTTCCCGGCTTTTCCACCAAATGGCTGCTGGACGGCAAAACCGAATGTCCCACCGAGTACAAGATCGACAGCAAGAGCTACATGGTCTTTGGCCACGTCTCCCGTTCGGGGGAGGGAAATCAGACCCTGCTGGCCACCACCTACTGGGTGGACGTCACCGCCCTGGCCCATGTGCGGGAGCAGTTTTACGCCACAAAACCGGTGGTCTCCATCCTGCTCATCGACAACTACGAGGACCTCATCCGTAGCACCAGCGACAAGGACAGAAGCTCCCTCCGCTCCGCGGTGGAGGACGAGATCAACACCTGGCTCCAGCCCTCCGGGGGTCTGCTGTGCCGGTACGACCGGGACCGGTATCTCTGTGTCTTTGAGGAGCAGTATCTGGAGCGGTTCCAGCAGGGGAAATTCTCCGTGCTGGACGCGGTGCATAAGGTGGTCAGTCCCAACGGGGTCAACGCCACTCTCTCCATCGGTATCGGCATGGACACCAGCTTCGGGGAGATGATGGAGTTTGCCAGCCTGGCCATCGAGATGGCCCTCTCCCGTGGCGGCGACCAAGCGGTCATTAAAAACCGGTTCAACTTCGAGTTCTATGGCGGCCGCACCAAGGAGACGGAGCGGCACACCAAGGTCAAAAGCCGGGTCATGTCCAACGCCCTCAACGAGCTGCTCCACAGCAGCTCCGAGGTGTTCGTCATGGGGCACCACTTTGCCGATCTGGACGCCGTGGGCGCCTCCATCGGCATCTGCGCCATCGCCCGGCATAAGGGCATTCCGGCCTATATCATCGAGGAGCCGACCTACTACCCCGGTTCCATCATGAGAAAACGGGTGGCCCAGCTTCCGGAGTATGAGAACCGGTTCATCACCAGCCAGGAGGCCATGCTCCGGCTGAACAACAAATCCCTGCTGGTGGTGGTGGATACCAACCGTCCGGAGCAGGTCATCGCCAGAGACGTGCTGGAATCCGCCGCCAAGGTGGCGGTGATCGACCACCATCTCCGGGCGGCGGACTATATCTCCAATGCGGCGCTGAATTTCCACGAGCCCTACGCCTCCTCCGCCTGTGAGCTGGTGACCGAGATGATCCAGTACCTCATCGAGCCGTCCGATCTCCTCCGCACCGAGGCGGAGGCGCTGCTGGCGGGCATCGTGCTGGACACCAAAAACTTCACCCTCCGCACCGGGGGCCGAACCTTCGAGGCGGCGGCCTTCCTCCGCCGCCGGGGGGCGGACACTACCGAGGTGAAAAAGCTGTTCCAGAACAACCTGGACGACACCATCGCCAAGTACGACGTGCTGCGCATGGCCAAGATGGTCCATGGGGACATCGCCGTGGCGGCGGTGCCCAACCAGGTGAGCCGGGTCATCGCGGCCCAGGCCGCCGACGAGCTGCTCAACGTAGCGGGGGCGGACGCCTCCTTCGTGCTCTACCCCGACGGGGACACGGTCATCATCAGCGGACGCAGCGTGGGCGAGGTCAACGTCCAGTACATCCTGGAGATGCTGGGCGGCGGCGGAAACGCGGCGGCGGCGGGGGCGCAGGTACACAACAGCACCCTCCAGGAGACGCTCATGCGGCTGCTCCAGGCCATCGACAAGTATTACGAGAGCTGATCTCCCGTAAAGGATACCAGAAAGGAACGTATAGAACATGAAAGTCATACTGCAAAAGGACGTTGCCGGACAGGGCAAAAAGGGTCAGATGGTGGAGGTTTCCGACGGCTACGCCCGGAACTTCCTCATCCCCCGGAAGCTGGCGGTGACCGCCACGGCGGACAATGTGAACACCATGAAACAGCAGGAAAAGGCCCGTCTGGAGAAGGAGGCCCGTGAGCGGGCCGCCGCTCTGGAGCTGGCGGAAAAGCTAAAGGATATGCCGGTCCACGTCAAGGCCAAGGCCGGCTCCGGCGGACGGCTGTTCGGCAGCGTCACCACCAAGGAGATCTCCGTGGCTTTGAAAGAGCAGTACGGGGTGGATGTCCCCAAGACCAGCCTCCAGTCCGACCCCATCAAGGCCTTTGGAGGCTATCAGGTGAAGGCCAAGCTGGGGTATGAGGTCTCCGGCACCGTCTATGTGTTCGTGGAGGAGGCGTAAGAGGTTTCACCGATTGCGCTTCAAGCCAAAAACAAAAGATATAGATGCGGGGCTATGCCCCGCCCGGCTTCTGTAGGGGGTTCTCTGACCGACGCAACGGCGAGCCACCGCAGGGGCCGTCCCGCTATAGAGTGGGGTCTCGGGGCAAAGCCCTGAGCCGCTTTTGGGTACTTTTCCCGGGGGAAAAGTACCCCGCCGGAGGCCGGGAAAGCCTTTGTTTTCAAGGAAGTGATACCATTGCCCGAACTGGATGAACTGCTGAGCCGACAGATGCCCCACTCCGACGCCGCGGAGCAGGCGGTGCTGGGCGCTATGCTCATTGACAGCCGCTGCATCCCCCAGGTCATCGAGCAGCTGCGGCCAGAGGATTTCTACGTCAGGCAGCACCTGGAGGTCTACGAGGCCATCTACTCCATGTTCTCCCTGTCCAAAAAGATCGACCCGGTGACTGTCCAGGAGCAGATGCGTCAGGACGGCACCTATGTGGAGGGCACCACCCGGGCCTTCCTCCTCCAGCTGATGGAGGTGACCCCCACCGCCGCCAACGTCATGGAATATGTGGAGATCGTCCGGGACAAGTCCCTGCTCCGCCGGGTGGCGGAGACGGCGGAGGAAATCACCGGACTGGTGAACGAGGGCACCGGCACCGGAGCGGACGTGCTGGAGGCGGCGGAGCAGAAGATCTACGCCGTCCGCCATGGCAGAGCCGCCCAGGGGCTGATCCCCATCTCCGCTGTGACGGCGGACGTGTACGCCCGCATCGGGGAGCTGTCCGAGTCGGACAGCGTGGTGCCCGGCCTCTCCACCGGGCTGACCGATCTGGACCGGATGATCTCCGGCCTGGGCAACTCCGACCTGGTGCTGCTGGCGGGCCGCCCCGGCATGGGCAAGACCTCTCTGGGGCTGAATATTCTGCTGGAGGCGGGGAAGCACTCCGGCAAATCGGTGGTGTTCTTCTCTCTGGAGATGAGCCGGGAGCAGCTGGTCATGCGCCTCATCTCCAGCGAGTCTTTTATCCCCAGCCAGAAGCTGATGACCGGCCAGCTGGAGGAGGAGGACTGGGAGAAGCTGACCCTGGCCTGCCGGAGCCTGAACGCCACCTCCATCCTCATCGACGACAACCCCATGCTGTCCGTGGCGGACATGAACGCCAAGTGCCGGCGGGTGGAAAATCTGGGCCTGGTGGTCATCGACTACCTCCAGCTCATGACCTCCTCCGGCGGCAAGCAGAACTATTCCGGAGAGAGCCGCCAGCAGGTGGTCTCCGACATCTCCCGTGCGCTGAAAATCATGGCCAAGGAGCTGAACGTGCCGGTGCTCTGCCTGAGCCAGCTCTCCCGCGCCAACGAGAGCCGGGCGGACAAGCGCCCCATGCTCTCCGACCTCCGGGAGTCCGGCGCCATCGAGCAGGACGCAGACGAGGTCATGTTCATCTACCGGGACGACTATTACAACGAAAACAGCGAATACAAGAACCAGGCGGAGATCATCGTGGCCAAAAACCGGCATGGCGAGACGGGCAAGGTCATGGTGCAGTGGCTGCCGGAGTTTACCACCTTCGCCAACCGGGAATGGAAGCATCAGGAGTGAGCCTGGAGCGCCGGGTAGAGGTCTATTGCCGCCGGATGGGGTTCCCCCTGGAGCGGGGAGATGCCGTCCTCTGCGCCGTCTCCGGGGGCGTGGACTCCATGGCCCTGCTCCATTTGCTGTGGCGGTGGAGCCAGCGGGAGGGCTTCTCCCTGACGGCAGCTACCTTTGACCACGGGCTTCGGGAGACAGCGGCGGAGGACGTGGATTTTGTCTGCCGCTGGTGCAGAGAGCGGAGCATCCCTGTCCGCACCGGACGGGGAGACGTGCCCGCCCGCGTCCGGGAGACGGGGGAGACCACTGAGGAGGCCGCCCGCTTCCTGCGCTATGCCTTTCTGGAGGACTGCGCCGGGGCGCTGGGGGCGGACTGGATCGCCACCGCCCACCAGGCGGAGGACAACGCGGAGACGCTGTTGCTCCACCTGCTCCGGGGCTCCGGCCTCCGGGGACTGGGGGGCATCCCGCCCAGGCGGGGGAAGCTCATCCGCCCCCTGCTGGAAATTACCCGGCAGGAGCTGACCGCCTACGCCCATGCCAACGGCGTCCCCTGGCGGGAGGACGAGAGTACCCGCGATACCGCCTCTACCCGCAACTTTGGGCGACATCAGGTCATGCCGTTATTGCAGGAGCGGAACCCCAATCTGGTTCCCACCCTGGGCCGGACGGCGGAGAGCCTGCGGCTGGACGAGGAATGTCTCTCCGGCCTGGTCCGGGAGCGGGGAGCGCAGCTGCTCCGGCAGGAGCCGGAGGGGGTGTCCGTCTCGGTGGACGACCTCCTGGCCCAGCCGGAGGCCATCGCACTCCGACTGGTGCAGCAGATGGCGGAGACGGTTCGCCCCGGGGCAGTGCTGCCTTGGGAGCAGCGGCGGCGGCTGCTCGCGCTGGCGGCGGGGGAGGACCCCTCCGCCCGGTGCGATCTGACCGCCGGGCTGCGGGGCCTGCGGGTCTATGACCGGCTGGTGGTCACAGCGGAACGGCCGCCCATTGACGAGCCGGAGCCGGTGGAGCTGGCTCCGGGAGAGAAAGCGGAGCTTCCGGCTCTTGGCCTGACCGTGATATGCCGGGAGCGCCTCAGTCCGGAGACGCCGGAGGCCGGGAGCCTTTACCTGCGTCTCCCGGAGGGGGCGCTGCTGCTCCGGCCAAGGCAGCCGGGCGACCGCATACAGCTGCCCGGACAGTGCCGGAAACGGCTGAAAAAGCTGCTCATCGAGAAAAAAATCCCCAGGGAGCGCCGGGAACAGTGCCTGGTGCTGGAGGCGGAGGGCCAGGTGGCCGCCGTCCTGGGCCTGGGCACAGATACGAATTGGATTCCCCAGCCGGGCAGCGGGGCCTGGCAGATCATGATACAAAATCAAGACAGAAAGGAAAGAGACTGACATGGGTATGGATCAGGACATCGCCGAGGTGCTGTACAGCGAGAAGCAGCTCCAGCGCAGAGTGGCGGAGCTGGGCGCGCAGATCTCCAGGGACTATGAGGACAAGGAGGATGTGGTGCTGGTGGGCATCCTCCGGGGCTGCTATGTGTTTATGGCCGACCTGAGCCGGTATATCACCATTCCCTGCCGGATGGACTTTATGTCCGTCTCCTCCTACGGAAAGGGGACCAGCTCCAGCGGCCAGATCGAGATCAAGAAGGACCTGTCCGACACCATCAACGGCTCACACGTCATTCTGGTGGAGGATATCCTGGACTCCGGCAACACCATGGATTATCTGAAAAAGGTGCTCTCCGTGCGAAATGCGGCCTCCATCCGCATCTGCACCCTGCTGGACAAGCCGGAACGGCGCACCAAGCCGGTCGCGGCGGACTACTACGGATTTCTGGTGCCCGACGCCTTTGTGGTGGGCTACGGACTGGATTATGCGGAAAAGTACCGCAATCTGCCCTATATCGGCATTCTAAAGCCGGAGATCTACGAGTAAAAGGAAGCGGGGCGACCCGTCCCACGAGGAAGTGAGAGCATGAAAAGACCCTACCGCACCGCCCTGTCCTATCTGGTGCTGATCTGTCTCATCTTCTCCCTGGTCAGCGTGCTGTCCGACTGGGAGGAGCCGGCGGGGATCAGCTACAGCCGCATGGTCCAGTTGTTCCAGCAGGAGCAGGTGGAGCAATTCTCCGTCCGGGACAACGAGGTGGAGCTGACGCTGAAGGAGGCCGTGAACGGGGCGACCACCGTCACCTGCGAGATACACGACTTCGACACCTTCTATCAGGACCTGAACGACCTGGTCAAAGAGCAGACGGCAGAGGGGATCATCACCCAATACAACTACTACCCCGACACCAGCACTCCCTGGTGGGTGACGATACTGCCCTCCCTGGTGACGGTGGGGGCGATCGTCCTGCTGTTCTGGCTGATGACCCGCCAGCAGGGGGGACAGGGGGCAGGGCCCGCCCAGTTCGGCAAGGCCCGGACGGTGAGCAACGACGACCCGGACGCCCCCAAGGTCACCTTTGAGGATGTGGCCGGCGCGGAGGAGGAGAAGGCGGAGCTTCAGGAGGTGGTGGAGTTTCTCCGGGACCCGGAGAAGTTCAACCGCCTGGGGGCCCGCATCCCCAAGGGCATCCTGCTGGTAGGCCCTCCCGGCACCGGCAAGACTCTGCTGGCCAAGGCGGTGGCGGGAGAAGCGGAGGTGCGCTTCCTGTCCATCTCCGGCTCCGACTTTGTGGAGCTGTATGTGGGCGTGGGCGCCAGCCGTGTCCGGGACCTGTTCAGCGAGGCGAAAAAGACCGCCCCGGCCATCGTCTTTATCGACGAGATCGACGCCGTGGGCCGGCAGAGAGGCACCGGTCTGGGCGGCGGCCACGACGAGCGGGAGCAGACCCTGAACCAGCTCCTGGTGGAGATGGACGGCTTTGCGGGCAACTCCGGCGTCATCGTCATGGCGGCTACCAACCGGCAGGACATCCTGGACCCGGCGCTGCTGCGCCCCGGCCGGTTCGACCGGCAGATCTATGTGGGCTACCCGGACATCCGGGGCCGGGAGAGCATTTTGAAGGTACACTCCCGGAAAAAGCCCCTGGGAGACGACGTGGATCTCAGTGTCATCGCCCGTGCCACCGGCGGCTTCACCGGAGCCGACCTGGAAAACCTGATGAACGAGGGCGCGCTCCTGGCCGCCCGCCGGGACCGGCCCTTTATCTCCATGGCCGATCTTCACGAAGCTATGATCAAGGTCATCGCCGGTCCGGAGAAAAAGAGCCAGGTGGTCACCCCTCAGGCCCGACGGCTCACCGCCTATCACGAGGCGGGCCATGCAGTGACCATGCGGTTCCTCCCCACCCAGGACCCGGTGCACCAGATTACCATCGTCCCCAGAGGCCGGGCGGGGGGCATGACCATCTCCCTGCCCCAGGAGGATCGGCCTTACCAGAGCAAGCGGGCTCTGGAGGAGGAGATCGTGGGCCTGCTGGGCGGGCGTACGGCGGAGGAGCTGGTGCTGGGGGACGTGTCCACCGGGGCCTCCAGCGACCTCCAGCGGGCCACCCAGATCGCTCACAGCATGGTGGCGAAGTACGGCATGAGCCAGCGGCTGGGGGCCGCGGTCTACGGCTCGGCCAGCAACGAGGTCTTTTTGGGCCGCTCCATGGGCCAGGAGCGGAGCTACTCCGAGGAGAGCGCCGCCGCCATCGACCAGGAAGTCCGGGCCATTCTCGACCAGGCGGGGCAGCGGTGCCGCTCCATTCTGGAGGAACACCGGGACGCCCTGGAGCAGACCGCCCGGTTCCTGCTGGAGCACGAGACGATGTCTGCCCTGGAGTTCGAGCGGGTGTTCCACCCGGAGGCGGAGCACGCCCCGGAGGGGGATGTGCTCTCCCGGTTCGGCGCAGCGGAGGCGCCGAAGGACTGACTTCCCATATTCTCCGACCACACAATCTGAGCCATGATTCGGCGGCGGCATCCGGCAGTTTCTTGCCCGGACGCCGCCGCTTTGCCGTGTGAACGCCGCACCGCCCGCATCCTGCCGCATAAGCTGGAATGGAGTCTGCAAACAAAAAGTCAATAGGGAAATGAAGGAAATCTAACGATTC
>JAJBTD010000093.1 GCA_020861055.1 Clostridiales bacterium
AGTTGTCCTTTCTTCTTTCCCTAAGTGTAAAGTATGATTGACGAACCTACATTCAATCAATTTTTTCTTCAATTTCCTACTTGACTTCATACCATTGGACTTTGCCATCTACTATGCAATAACGAGTAGCTACGTTCCTATCATACCCCAGCTACTATGTATTGTCAAGTACCTAAATGAAATAATCGTTACCGGCATTTTATGCAAAAACAACAGAGCCCTGGCTGCAGATTCTATCCACAGACAGGGCTCCGTTCTCTCATACGCTCTGTTTTCAGCGAATCGTTGGCGATTTGACGTGCGCGAACCATCCGCCATTTTATCGTGCCATTCCATCTCTCAAAGCGCTGCCGCTTACAGTTCAAAGCGCAAGCCGGCAGAGAGCCTGTGTACTCGCGCTCCGAGTCTGTCGTGGAGCTTCTGAAATCCCGGCGCGCCGGTGCAGTGCCCGGTATAAATCTGCTCGATACCTTCCCGGAGAAAAGCATCGCAGAGAGCATCCATCTCTGCGCTGGAAAAGGTGCAGATTTCTCTGCCTCCCGCTTTTCCCCTCATATGCAGACCGCCCACATACGCATAAACCCGCTTTTGCTCACAGGCATTTTTGGCTTCACGGATGATGTTGGCGGCGCCCGCATGGGAACAGCTGTTGAAAATGACCAGGCCGTTGACGGTATCGATTACCAGGCTCTGCTCATGGGCAAAGTGATCGGGAACGATTTGCCCATTCTGTCTTTGGTACAATCCGCCCTTTTCCCCGATCCGGTCAAGGCCCTCTGTGCTGTGCGGTACAAGGACGACGCCGGGAAGAATCTCCTTAATACCATCCACCGGAAGAAAACGCTCCCGATGGGACGCTACATTCTGTGGCACGCTGATCTCATGCATCCCTCCGGCGGCGGAATAATAGGGCTCCAGCGCTTCCTTTCGCGCATATACCTTAGCGGCCGAATCGCGAAGAAAGACCTCCGCAAAGCCGCCGGAGTGATCGTAATGCCCATGGGACAGGACATAGGCGTCCAGGCCAACCAGAGAAATGCCCAGGGCATCTGCATTCCGGCAGAAGGCGCCGCTGCTCCCTGCATCCAATAATATCTGTTTTCCGGCGTATTCGATCAACAGGCTCAGCCCATGTTCACAGGCAAGCCCGCCCATGGATGTGTTTTCGATCAATACGGTGACGCCGACCTCATGACCCATTTGTCTCCAGCTCCCTCCAGATTTTTTGCTTACCATTCATTATTGATTGTAAGCTTATTTCTCTCATAAATCAACATGGACAGCAGCCTGACAAAAAAACGCCTGCGAAAGAAACGGTTCTTTCGCAGACGTTTTTGCGGGGAGAGGCAGAATGGATGCTCCATTGGCAGACATACGGTTTTATACCTTGGAGATGATTTCCCGATTGATCTTTACAAGGAAACCGGTGCTCAGGCAAAGGCTGGCCAGCTCTGCGATGGGGAAGGACCACCACACATAGTCCAGCACGCCGGTCTGGGCCAGAAGCCAGGCCACGGGCAGAAGCACCACCAGCTGGCGGACGATGGAGATAATCATGGAGTAGAGGCCGTTGCCCAGAGCCTGGAATACCGTGCCGCAGGCGATGCAGTAGCCTGCGAAGGCAAAGCTCAGGGCAATGGTGCGCAGAGCGGGGACGCCGATCTCCAGCATATAGTCCGAGGCGGTAAACAGCCCCAAAAGCTGAGAGGGGAACAGAAGGAAGATGGCCATGCCTGCCAGCATGAAGCACATGGCGTAGAAAATCCCCAGCTTGATGGTGGTGATCATCCGATCCCGCTTCCGGGCGCCGTAGTTGTAGGCGATGATAGGCACTAGCGCCCCGTTCAGGCCAAAGACGGGCATAAAGACAAAGGACTGGAGCTTGAAATACACACCCAGAACCGCCATAGCGGTGGAGGAGAAGGTCCCCAAAATCAGGTTCATGCCATAGGTCATCACCGAGCTGATGGAGGCCATGATAATGGACGGAATACCGACGGTGTAGATACGCCGGATGGTGGGGGCGTGGGGCCGGAACCAGTTCCGTACAGAAAAATGCAGCTCTTTGTTGCAGCAGAAGTTCAGGACAATCACCACGGCGGCGCCCACAAACTGGCCCAGGACGGTGGCGACGGCGGCGCCTGCCACCCCCAGCTCCGGGAAGGGACCGAGGCCGAAGATGAGTACCGGGTCCATAACGATGTTGACCGCCGCCCCGGACATCTGGGAGATCATGCTCAGCACCGTGTGTCCCGTGGCCTGGAGCAGCCGCTCAAAGACCAGCTGGAGGAACATCCCCTGGCACAGCAGGGCGCAGATGGTGAGATAGCTCACCCCGTACTCCAGAATGGCGGAGTCCTCCGCCACCTGGCTGGCGTAGAAGGGCCGCACCACCGTCTGAGACAGCACCATAAACACGGCCATCGAGCAGAAGGCGAGGAAAATGCCGTTGCTGGCTGCCCGGTCAGCGGTGGCCTGGTCGTCCTCTCCCAGAGATTTGGAGAGCATGGCGTTGATGCCAACGCCGGTGCCGGTGCCCACGGCGATCATAATATTCTGTGCCGGGAACGCCAGGGAGACTGCGGTGAGAGCGTCCTCCCCCAGCTTAGAGACGAAGATGCTGTCTACCACGTTATAGCAGGCCTGGACCAGCATGGACAGCATCATGGGCAGCGCCATGGTCAGCAGCAGCCGGTTCACCGGCATGGTGCCCATTTTGTTTTCGTGAAGCGCACTGGATGGTTGCACTTGTATTTCCTCCTTTGTATCAGGCCTCGCTCCACAGATCGGCAAGGGCAGCAGGCGCATCATGTGAGCGGGGTCGTCATTCCACGACAGATTATACAGATTCTGAAACCGCTGTCAAGCCATGAAAAACGGGCGGGAGGTACACTTTCTCAAAAGCGCAAAATTGTCGGTGGAATTCTACAAAAACCGGGTTCCCATTTTTGCCGTACCATGGTATACTGTACAAGAATACAGAGCCCCGGCTCTGTCAGCCGGGAGGATGACTCTTTTTCTATCTTTTGTAAGGAGGACTCATGTCATGATCAACATTCCTGAGGTCAAGCTGGGCATTATCGCCGTCAGCCGCGACTGTTTCCCCATCGCCCTGTCCACCCAGCGCCGGAAGAATATCGTAGCCGCTTATGGAGAGGGCCTGTATGAGTGCCCCATCACCGTGGAGAACGAAAAGGATATGCTCAAGGCGGTGGCCGACGTGAAGGAGGCCGGGGTCAACGCTCTGGTGGTATTCCTGGGCAACTTCGGCCCTGAGACCCCTGAGACTCTCATTGCCAAATATTTTGACGGCCCCTGTATGTTTGTGGCCGCCTCTGAGGGCGACGGCGACATGATCAATGGCCGGGGCGACGCCTACTGCGGTATGCTCAACTGCTCTTACAACCTGGGGATGCGCCACCTGAAGGGCTATATCCCTGAGTATCCCTTGGGTACTGCTGATGAGATCGCTGACAAGATGAAGGAGTTCGTCCCCATCGCCCGGACGATCCTGGGCCTGAAGAACCTGAAGATCATCACCTTTGGCCCCCGTCCCCAGGACTTTTTCGCCTGCAACGCCCCCATTAAGGGCCTGTACGAGCTGGGTGTGGAGATCGAGGAGAACTCCGAGCTGGATCTTCTGGTCTCCTACAAGGAGCACGCCGGCGACCCCCGTATTCCCGATGTCTGTGCCGATATGGCCAAGGAGATGGGTGAGGGGCGGTATTATCCTGAGCTGAACGAGCGCATGGCCCAGTTTGAGCTGACGCTGCTGGATTGGGCGGAGAATCACAAGGGCAGCCGGAAGTACGTGGCCTTTGCGGACAAGTGCTGGCCCGCCTTCCCCAGCCAGTTCGGCTTTGAGCCCTGCTATGTGAACAGCCGTCTGGCCAGCCGGGGCATCCCCGTCTCCTGCGAGGTGGACATCTACGGCGCTCTGTCCGAGTACATCGGCATGTGCGTCTCCGGGGATACCGTCACTCTGCTGGATATCAACAATACCGTTCCTCAGTACATCTACGACGAGGATATCAAGGGCAAGTATGACTACAGCCTGACGGACACCTTTATGGGCTTCCACTGCGGCAACACCCCGGAGTGCAAGATGTGCGCCGACCGGGCGGTGAAATACCAGCTCATTCAGCACCGTCTGCTGGAGCCTCAGGGCAGCAAGCCCGACTTCACCCGCGGCACTCTGGAGGGCGATATCGCCGCCAGCGACATCACCTTCTATCGTCTCCAGTGCGACAGCCAGGGCAACCTCCGCTCCTACATCGCCGAGGGCGAGATCCTGGATGTGCCCACCCGCTCCTTCGGCGGCATTGGCGTCTTTGGCATCAAGGAGATGGGCCGCTTCTATCGCCATGTGCTGGTGCAGAAGGGCTACCCCCACCACGGGGCTGTGGCCTTCCATCACTGCGGGAAGCAGCTGTTCGAGGTGTTCAAGTATCTGGGCATCAGCGACATCGCATATAATCAGCCCAAGGGCGTGCTCTATCCCACGGAGAATCCCTTCGCCTGAGCAGAAAGAGCAAATCGCGCAGCGGCCTGTATCAAAACGATGCAGGCCGCTGCTTTTTGCAGCTTCGATCAGGAAGCGGTATCCATGCGGGAAGTTTTTTGCGGAAGGGTGTTTACTTTCACACACTACAATGGTAAAATACGGGAAGACAAATCACGGCTGCGCATCCCGGATAACCATGTAAAGGAGGGACTCAGATGTCCAAAATGACAGGAAAAGAGCCAAGCAAGGCTTTGTATGAGACAATCCTACAGCTTCAGGACCTGGACGAGTGTTATCGCTTCTTCCAGGACCTCTGCACCGTTTCCGAGCTTCGGGCCATGGAGCAGCGATACGATGTGGCTGCGCTGCTGGAAAAGGGCATGATCTATAACGACATCCTGGAAAAGACGGGGGCCTCCAGCGCCACCATCAGCCGGGTCAACCGTTCCCTGAATTACGGCATGAACGGCTATAAGGATGTCTTTGCCCATCAGGCAGAGGCCGCAGCGGCGGAGAAGGCGTGAACGCCTACACAGGACTGGCGGGCTGCTACGACGGCTTCACCGGGGACGTGGACTATGATCGCTGGCTCCAGTGGTATCTCCGCTGGTTCCGGCAGGAGCGGACGCCGGTGGAGACCGTGCTGGACTTGGCTTGCGGCACCGGGACGCTGACCTGTCTGCTGGCCCGTGAGGGCTATGATATGGTGGGAGCAGACAGCTCTCCGGAGATGCTGGCTCAGGCCATGGACAAGGCCCTGGCTCTGGAGGAGGAGCGCCGCCCCCTGCTGCTCTGTCAGGAGATGGAGGAGCTGGAGCTGGCGGCGCCGGTGGACGCCTGCGTCTGCTCTCTGGACAGCCTGAACTATCTCACCGAGGAGGCGAGCCTGACGGCCGCTCTGGCCTCGGTATCCCGCTGGATTCGTCCGGGGGGACTGTTTCTCTTTGACGTGATCCCCATCTGGGAATTTGCCCGGCGGGACGGCGCGGTTTATGTGGACGAGGACGAGGACGCCCTCTGCCTCTGGCGGGCGGACTACGACCCCTCTGACCAGACCATCGCCTATGGCCTGGACCTGTTCCAGCGCCAGAGAGGAGAGCTGTGGACGAGAGTTCAGGAGGAGCATCTGGAACGGGGCTGGGATTTGAACCGGCTGGAGACGCTGCTCTCTCAGGCGGAGTTGGATGTGGAGACGTACTGCGGAGAGGACATGGATTCGCCGCCGGGGGAGTCGGACAGCCGCATCTTTTTTGTCTGCCGGAGACGGCGAGCCCTTGAAACAAAACAACAGGAGGACTGACCTCACATGTCAGATAAGATCGTTCGGGCCATCACCTCGGACGGGGCCGTCATGGCCTCGGCCATCACCGCACGGAACCTGGTGGAGCAGGCGAGACAGCTGCACACCGCTCTGCCTACCGCCACCGCGGCCCTGGGGCGCAGCCTGATGGCCGCCTCTCTCATGGGCAACCAGCTGAAAGGGGAGGGGGACAGCCTGACCCTCCAAATCCGGGGCGGCGGCCCCTTGGGAGGTATTACCTGCGTCTCCGACGCCCAGGGTAATGTCCGGGGCTATGTTCAAAATCCCCACCTTCACCTGATGGAGAAATATCAGGGCAAGCTGGACGTGGGGGCCGCCGTAGGCACAGACGGCACGCTGACGGTCATCAAGGATCTGGGGTTGAAGGAGCCGTATGTCGGCTCCGTCCCCCTGGTCAGCGGCGAGATCGCCGAGGACGTCACCGCCTATTTCGCCGTCAGTGAGCAGTTCCCCACCGCCTGCGCTCTTGGGGTTCTGGTGGAGCGGGACCAGTCGGTGGCTGCCGCCGGGGGATACCTCATCCAGCTCCTGCCCGGAGCGGACGACGAGACCATCGACCGGGTGGAGGCAGGCGTCCGCGCCCTGGGAAACGTCACCCCTCATCTGCAAAAGGGAATGACCCCGGAGAAGCTGATCACCGCCGCTCTGTCCGGATTCCAGGTGGAATTTCTGGACGAGAGCCCGGTGGAATACCGCTGCAATTGCAGCCGGGACCGGTATCAGCGGGCGCTGCTCAGTCTGCCCGCAAGCGACCTGGAGGAGATGAGCCGGGAGCCGGAGGGGGCGGAGCTGAAATGCCAGTTCTGCGGAAAGGTCTACCGATTCTCCCAGGGAGAGCTGACAGGGTTGGCTGCCGCCAGAAAACGGGCGGGGGAGGGGCGCTGACCGTTTTCCCCGTTGGCGTTCGGAGCGGAACCCATAAAACGCACAGTCTTTTTGCAAAATTGGGGCCAGGCAGAAGCCTGGCCCCAGTATTTGCTATCACGCTATTCCAGGTGGAGGGATTCCGCCGGATTCACATGGACCATACAGTGCTTCACCTGGGGATAGGTCTGCTCGATCTGGTCGTGAACCTTCTGGGCAATGGCGTGGGCCTCCACCAGGGGCAGGTCGCCGTCAGCGGAGAACTCCACATCCACATACAGCTTTGCCCCGAACTGCCGGGTCTTGAGCAGGTCCAGGGAGCGGACGCCCTCCTGCCGGAGCACCAGCTCCCCCATTTCCCGCTCCAGCTTGGGAGAGGCTGCCCGGTCAGTGAGCTTCTCCACCGCGTCCCGGAAGATGTCCAGCGCCGCTTTCAGGATGAACAGGCAGATGACCAGACTGGCGATGGGGTCCAGAATGGGAAAGCCCAGCCGCGCCCCGGCCACGCCGATGAGACTGCCCACCGAGGAGAGAGCGTCGGAGCGGTGGTGCCAGGCGTCCGCCATCAGGGCGGCGGAGCCGCATTTCCCGGCGGCCCACCTGGTGTACCAGAACATCCCCTCCTTGACGGCAATAGAGATTACCGCCGCCCACAGGGCTATAGTTCCGGGAATTTCCAGATCAGCGTATCCGGCGGAGGCGATGTCCTGGATGGCGCTCACCCCGATGGCCCCGCCGGTGAGGGCCAGCACCACCGCCAGCAGCACGGCGGCCACGCACTCCAGCCGCTCATGGCCGTACTCGTGGTCGCTGTCCGCCGCCCGGCCGGACAGCTTTAGCCCGATCATGACGATGACGGTGGAGAACACGTCGGAGGCGGAGTGGACGGCGTCGGAGACCATGGCGGCGGAGTGGCCCACCAGGCCCGCCGCCAGCTTGCCTGCGGAGAGAAGAAGGTTGAGAAACATGGTCTGCCAGGAGACTCTCATGGCCAGGTCGAGGTGTTTGCTTTGCTCCATAGCGGCTCCCTCCCAAAATGGTTCGATGTGACGGCTCCTCAAAAGGAAGACCGAACTGCCCTGTCACCCTGTCCATAGATAGATAAAGACATCCGTGGAACCATGTCGCTGTCCCACGGATGTCTCTTTTCCGCTGCCTTTCGGCCCGGCTCGATGCCTGTTCAGTCTGCCATTCATACGGGTGGTAGATTGTTTCCTTACTGTAGCACGGAGGGGGCGGGATGGTCAAGGCTAACTTGGGGATGTTTGCGCCATCCCCCTCAACTCCATCAAGGAGGGAGCCAAGGGAAAATTCCCTCCCCCGAAA
>JAJBTD010000011.1 GCA_020861055.1 Clostridiales bacterium
CAAATCCATGGCAGTAAGAAAGCAGGTGTGGGTTATGGCGTCGCTGATGGCGTTCTGACTGCCGATACCGCTAATCTTCCCGTAACGGTTCTGGAACCGCTGCCAGTAGTCGATAGCGGCTTCCGCCTGGGTGACGATGGAGGACATAGTCTGTACCGCCTCCACCGGGAATTTGCCGCTGGCGGTCTCACCGGAGAGCATGACGCAGTCCGCCCCGTCAAAAACGGCGTTGGCTACATCGGAGACCTCTGCCCGGGTGGGCCGTGGATTGCGTATCATAGAGTCCAGCATCTGGGTGGCGATAATAACCAGCTTACCCTGCTGGACAGCCGCCTTGATCATCCGCTTCTGCTGCACCGGGACCTGGGCGGCGGGGATTTCCACACCTAGGTCGCCCCGGGCCACCATAATGCCGTCGGATTCGGCCAGAATTTCCTCCAGGTTGTCCACGCCCTCCTGGTTTTCAATCTTGGAGACGATTTTGATATTATCCCCTCCGTACTTGTGCAGCACGGCCCGCACAGCCCGGACATCCTCCGCCTTGCGAACGAAGGAGGCTGCAATGAAGTCAAAATCCTGCTCCACGCCGAAGCGGATATCCTCTTCATCCTTCTCCGTCAGGGCGGGGAGGTGAATGGAGACGCCTGGGATATTGATGCTCTTGTGGTTGGAGAGAGGGCCGCCGTTGACCACGGTGCAGTGGATGTCCTGCCCCTGGACGTTCTGGACCTCCAGACCGATCAGGCCGTCGTCGATGAGAATCTTCGTCCCCGGAGATACCTCCTCGTGCAGCTTGTCATAGGTGACGGAGACAATGCTGTCGTCTCCCGGTACATCCCGACTGGTCAGGGTGAATTCCCGCCCGGTTTCCAGAGTCACGCTTCCCTGAGTGAAGGTGCGAATCCGAATTTCCGGGCCTTTGGTGTCCAAAATGGTGGCAACCGGCGCTCCCATGGAATCCCGGACAGCCCGCAGCCGGTTCAGGGTCTCCAAGTGGCTGGCGTGATTTCCGTGAGAAAAATTGAAGCGTGCGCCGTTCATACCGGCCCGAATGAGCTGCCGGATTTTGTCTGTGCTGTCCACAGCAGGGCCCAGCGTGCAGATCATTTTGGTCTTTCTGACTTCCATATCAGTCCCCCCTGATTGAATCAGTCTGTTTGTGTCGTGTTTTCTACCCGTTTCTATTGTATCCGATATACCCGTAAATTGCAAGTGAATATGGCTCCGGCGGTAAAGATTCAGGGTTCCCCGCAGGGCGATTCCGCCCGCTCCAGCAGCTCCTCCACGATGGCCATGCACTCGTAGCACATCCCGTCGCAGTGGGGCTTGCGGCTGCCGCCGCCCTGGGCGGCCCAGCGGGCCAGCAGGGTCTTGCAGTCCAGGTCTCCCTGGTGATTGGCCCTGACCCGGTTTAGCAGCTCTGTGGCGGCCTTGCTGTCCGCACCGGCCAGCCCCAGGGCCATCAGCGCCCCGGTGACCGCCCCGCAGACCTCTCCCTGGAGCATCCCGGCCCGGAAATGGCTGCTGAGCCGAAAGGCGGTCTCAGTATCCATCCCCATGGTCTCGGCCACGGGGAGAAAGACGGCCTGAGAGCAACCGTAATGTCGGGTGGTGTCTGCACGGAGCTGCTGGCAGCGTTGCATATATTTGCCCATATCAGTGAGCCTCCTGTCTCATCATTCGTGATTGGGTGGGTGGATTCAGTTGAAGGTGTTCCGGCTGGCCTTGAACAGCTCCTCCGTCCGCTGGCGGATGCCCTGATGCTCCGGGCGGGACAGCTCCGGGTCATCCTGTAGCAGGGCCTGGGCGGCGTCCCTGGCCTCATAGAGGATTTGCACGTCGCTGGACAGATCGGCCACCCGGAGGGGAGGCAGACCGTGCTGCCGGGAGCCGAAGAAATCGCCGGGGCCTCGGAGCTTTAGGTCCTCCTCGGCAATCTGAAAGCCGTCATTGGTGGCATAGAGAGCCTTGAGCCGTTGTCTCGTCTCCTGCCCCTGGGCGGAGGAGACGAGGATGCAGTAGGACTGGCTGTTCCCCCGGCCCACCCGGCCCCGGAGCTGGTGGAGCTGGGAGAGGCCGAAGCGCTCGGCATTCTCAATGACCATCAGGGTGGCGTTGGGCACGTCCACCCCCACCTCGATGACGGTGGTGGCCACCAGCAGGTCCAGCTCTCCGGCAGAGAAGGCGGACATGACCGCCTCCTTCTCCTTTCCCTTCAGCTTGCCGTGGATGAACCCCACCCGCAGATCGGGAAAAATCTTCTCTTGTAGCTCCTGGGCGTAGGCAGTGACCGCCTTTAGGTCCATGGCCCCTGGGACTGGCTCCTCCGACTCCTCCATGGCGGGGCAGACCAGATAGACCTGATGCCCCTCCTGCACCTGCTTGCGGATAAACCCGTACATCTGGGGCCGCTTGTTCTCCCCAATCAGAATCGTCTGAATGTCCTGCCGGCCGGGGGGCCGCTGGTCAATGACGGAGATCTCCAGATCGCCGTAGACGATGAGGGCCAGAGTCCGGGGAATGGGGGTGGCGGACATGACCAGCACATGGGGCCGCTGGGCCTCCTGGCTCTTGGCGACCAGGGCTGCCCGCTGGCCCACGCCGAAGCGGTGCTGCTCGTCGGTAATGACCAGCCCCAGCCGGTGGAAGCTGACCCCCTCAGAGAGCAGGGCGTGGGTGCCTACGATGAGATCGATGGCCCCGGAGGCCAGGTCGGAGAGCACCTGGCGCCGCTCCTTTGCCCGCATGGAGCCGGTGAGCAGGCCCACCCGCTGACCGCTCTTTGCCAGCAGGGGGGCCAGGGTCTGGACGTGCTGCTCCGCCAGAATCTCTGTGGGGACCATCAGGGCGGACTGGAGGCCGTTTTTCGCCATGAGCCAAGCACAGGCGGCGGCCACCACTGTCTTGCCGCTGCCCACATCTCCCTGGACGAGCCGGTTCATGGCGGAGCCGGAGGTCAGGTCATGGAAAGCTTCGCCAATGACCCGCTGCTGGGCGTCGGTGAGGGTGAAGGGGAGGGTCGCGCAGTACTCCGCCGGGTCATAGTAGCGACAGGGGACGCCCCGCTGCTTTTGGCCGCTGCCCTTGAGCCGGGCCAGCCCCACCGAGAGAAAGAACAGCTCCTCAAAGATGAGCCGTCGCCGTGCCACCTCCAGCTCCTCCCAGGAGGGAGGAAAGTGGACAGTCTGGATGGCGTAGCCAGCCTGAGCCAGCTGATGCTCCCGGAGTAGGGAGGGGGGAAGGGGGTCTTCGATCTGCTGGATGCAGTCCTCCATAATGCGCCGCACCGCTCCTACCAGCAGCTGGTTGGAGATGCCCGCCGTCAGAGGGTAGATGGGGAGAATACAGCGGGTGAACCGCTGCTTCTCCTCTGGTTCGAAGGCGGGATTGGTCATGAGAAACCGGCTGCCCTTCCGCTCCACCGTTCCGAAGAACAGGTAGACCTTCCCCTGCACCAGGGCAGTGCGGAGATAGCTCTGGTTGAAAAAGGTCAGCTCCATGGCGTCCCGGTCGTCCACCACGTTGACCTTGACCAGATCGAGGCCCTTGCGGATGTGAGCGGCCCTGGCGGGAGTGGCCACCATAGCCCGGACGCAGACCGGGCGATCCTGAGGGGCCTCCCGGATGGGGGCGACCTCCCGGCGGTCCTCATAGCTCCTGGGATACCAGAGCAGCAGGTCCTTCGCTGTGACGATGCCCAGCTTTTCCAGACGCCCCGCCCGGACTGCGCCGATGCCGGGCAGGGACTGGACCGGGTCGGAGAGGTGATAGGTCATGGGACGCCTCCTTTCGTGGGCTTGCCGCCCTGTATAGCATTTCAAATTTTGGAAACGATAGAGACAGAATGCCGCATACCTGGCACAGACGGCGTTGACGCTCAGATACAGGCGCTTAAAAAACAGGGAAGGGAAGTCGAATCAATATGATAGCAGCGGAAATACAGACAGAGGGCGCACTCGTCCGCATCCACGACGAGCGCTGTGGCAGCGCCGCGCCTGGGGAAATGGCGCATGTGGGCCGTATTATTTCTAATTCCTACAGGAGAAGAAGTCTGGAGAGAGGCGAAGAGCCTGCGCAGCGGCGCTGACAGAATTTGGAGCGGCCCGTGTCGTTGACGCTGTATTTCCCGGCGCTTATAATTGCATTAGATTTGCACCGCACAGGGCAAGGGAGATGGAGGGCCGCATGGAGCAGTATGTCAAATACCTGCGCAAGTCTCGGTTTGACCGGGACTATGGAGAGCTGAGCGTTGAGGAGACGCTGAAGCGTCATGAGGCGATCCTGGATCGGATTGCGGAGGACAGAGGGTATGATGTCGTCAAAACCTATTACGAAGTCGTCTCCGGGGAGTCCATCGCTACGAGGCCGGAGATTCAGAAAATGCTGGAGGAGGTGAGCGCCGGAGTCTATACCGGGGTTCTGGTGGTGGTTTTAGAGCGTCTGGCAAGAGGAAACGGCGCAGATCAGGCCTATATCAGCCAGGTGTTCCAATTTTCCGGGACGAAGATCATCACCCCGATGAAGGTCTATGACCCCTCCAACGAGTTTGACGAGGAGTATTTTGAATTCGGCCTGTTTATGAGCCGAAGAGAATACAAGACCATCAACCGGCGGCTCATCAGAGGAAGGGACAGCAGCGCATCCGAGGGAAAATACCTGGGTAGCATCGCCCCCTACGGATATAAGCGCGTCAAGCTCAGGCAGGAGAAGGGCTATACGCTGGAGATACACCCGGAGGAGGGGCCAGTGGTCAGGCGAATCTTCGAGAGATACCTTGCCCATGACGGGACCAAGAGGATTGCCAATGCGCTCAATGACGACGGGGTCCCGACGAGACACGGCGGCCTGTGGACCTATGCGACGATTGCGCAGATGATTTCAAATCCTGTCTACATGGGGAAAATCCGCCGGGGATGGAGCAGACAAATCAAGAGCGTAGAGAACGGCGTGGTAAAGCGCAGAATCAGGCGCAGCGGAGACAGAAGCGAATACAGTCTGTACGACGGGCTGCATCCTGCCCTGGTGAGCGAGGCGGACTTTATGAGAGCGCAGGAGATTCGCAGCGGGAAAAAGCCGTCGGCCAGGGTAAAGGATGCGTATGAGCTGATGAATCCCTTTGCCGGTATTCTGTACTGCGCAGTCTGCGGAAAGCGGATCGGCAGGACGACCTCCTCTGTAAAGAGAAACACCCCGCCGAGGCTCCGCTGCGTGAACGGGCGCAACTGCCATAACCGGAGCGCCTATCTTGACGTGGTGGAGAAGGAGATCATTTCCGCACTCCGGATCTGGCTGAAGGGCTACCAGGTCAAGCTCGACACAGTGGGTTATGCGGACGATATTGCGGCGGGCCAGCGGCAGATCAGTAAAATAGACCAGGAGCTGGGCAAACTCTCAACTCAGCTGGACAACGCATTTGACTTGGTGGAACAGGGGGTGTACACCCTGGACGTGTTCCGGGAGCGGCGCGCCAAGCTCAACCTTGCAATAGAAGATCTCCAGCGCAAGCGTGCGAAGACGGTAGAAACGGTGGAGCGGCTTCAAACCAGCCAGACGATGAATGACAGCTTCATTCCCCAGGCGGAGGAGCTGTTGAGCAGCTACGACGAGATGACGAACGGCGAGAGAAATGCGCTGCTGAAAGAGCTTCTGGATCGCATTGAGTATGAAAAGGGAGCCGACGGAAAAATCGTGATCGATCTGTATCCGAGGCTCCCTGAGCTTCGGGAACAGTAGGCATCATCCGTTTACCCATGTTCTGGTCAATGACCCCACACGAGGCTATGGCATCTTTGTAGAGGATATGCTGGAGGCACTGGGTTAGTCTGCCGGGCATGAAAACGCTGTCCCCCGTACAGCCGCAGGGGGACGGCGTTTTCTGCGCTGTTATTGAAGATGCGCCCGGAAAAAGGCGATCTGGTCGTCGTTTGCCTGAATGGCCTCAGGCAAATTGGGATTGGTGTGAAAGACGTGGGCTACCTCCCGCTGGGAGACGGCGCCATAGAGCTTCCACTGGGCCTCTACACCGCGGCTCTGGAGCAGCACCGCCATGGGCTGACACTGATCGCAGAGAAAGTCGTTGGGCGCGCTCATCAGATAGGTGGGGGGATAGCTGGCGCCAATGTGTGACAGCACATCCAGCTTGTCTCCGTAAACCGTCAGGTCTGTCCCCAGATAGTCGGTCATAATAGCGCCATCCTGCTTGCTCACGGCTCTGGCCTGAAGGTCGTACATCCCGCAGTTCAGCCCCAGAGCGGCCAGACGGAAGGAGGGGATCCGCAGGCCCAGATCGGCGGCATACTCCGGCTCCGCCCAGGCGGCGGCATACTGACTGGCCAGCTGTGCCCCGGCGGAGTCGCCTACCAGGAAAAGATTGCCGGTATCCAACTGGTACTCGGCGGCGTGGGCACAGAGCCAGGTCAACACAGCGTTGGTGTCCTCCAGCGGGGCGGGAAACCGATACTCCGGGGCCAGACGGTAGTTGAAGTTTACTACGGCAAAGCCCCGCCGGGCCAAATCCATGCAGTAATACTGATATACTTCCTTGCTGCCGTAGAAGTAGCCTCCGCCGTGGACGCTGACAATAACAGGCAGAGGAGCGGAAAAGTCCCTGGGCGTGTACAGATCCAGCCGGTGCCAGCGACCCAGAGGACCGTAGCTCAGATTGTCATAGCGGATAACGTCCTCCGGGGTGGTAAGACCACGATACCGGAGATTGTCACTGACCGCCCACTGACGGCGGTGCAGCTTGACACGGAGAGGAACAGGGTGCTCCTGCTTGGGACGAATCCAACGGATGGTATAAGAGGTGTGCTTCATAAAAATGCTCCTTTGCGGTATGGAAGGACTGAAAAAACGGGTGGGAAGCCGATTTACGGCCTGCATGGGAATCAATCTCACCTTAACCATATCATAGCACTTTTTGCGGCTGGAGGCAAGGAAACGGGGTGGAGCAGGAAAAAACGCTTGGAGAGAGCGACGGCGGAGAAGCCCGTTTATGTTCCGCATTGGACGCTTCTCGGCGCTTTGCCGACGCTGTCGGGAAGCATGAAAGGACGAAAAGCGGACGGAAACGGGGAATCACGGGAAACTTCCCCATGATTCGTTGACGAAAGACGGAAATTAGGGTATAGTATCAGAGAAGAAATGCAATCCGGAGCCGGAAGCCGGAGGAAGGATACACCTATGAAGAAAAAAAGACATATCGGATTGTGGGTGCTTCTGGCCCTGGCCGTGGCGATTGTACTGGTGGTGGTCGTGGCGGGAAAGACAATCCCTGTCTCCTACGGAGTGAAAAATACGCTGACCATCAGCGAGGAGGACGAGGGCTATGACGCCTATCTGGAGGCCCAGTCCCTTTGCTCTGAGCTGCGGGCCAACTGCGAGACCTACTGGGATGGAGATTGGCCGGACTGGTACGGCGGCATGGACGTGGTGGAGAATGAGGGGGAATACCTGGTCAACGCCTATCTGACGGAGGACACGGAGGAGCATCGGAGTGAGATCAACGAGGCGGCCGGGCAGCAGATACGGGCCTTTACATCCACCGGCGTCTCCTGGAATTCCCTGGTGAGCACCCTGGATGCCATTGACGCGATTCCCCTACTCTCCACCGAGGGGATGGGGATCAATGCGGCCTCCCGCTGCGTCCGGGTGTACCTGACCCATGAGGATCTGCTGACGATGGCGCTCATCAACCTGGTGGATATGGAGGGCAACGCGCAGATCGTCATCATCCCCGCCAAGCCTACCGTCTCCTCTGCCGTACTGGAGGAGGACGGAACGGTGACGGTCAACCTCTCCAGTGTGACCTATGCCGCCGGGGTGATCGTGGAGATCTCCCCTGACTCCGCCTTTGAGGAGTACGTGGCGTCTCTGACCTTTGAGGGCAACGAGGCCACAGTCGTTATCTATGATTTCTTCTACTAAACCTACGATGACGAAGACTATTAAGAAGGCAGCGTCTACTGTTAATTAATTAGAAATAAATGAATTTAGTTGTA
>JAJBTD010000099.1 GCA_020861055.1 Clostridiales bacterium
GGGCGGGGGCCTCCGTCCCCCTCCCCGGCTTTGGCTCCAACCTGGCCCGCGGGGTCCGGGAGGCAGTGATGACCGACGGCGTCCTGGGGGCCTTCACAGGGGGGACCGCCGCCGCTGCGGGAGGCATCGCCGCCGCCGTCCTCTTCGGCTGGCTGGCCGCCGTGGCCTTCCAGCCGGAGGACAAGAGCTGAGAAATGGGAAATTTCCGGTGAAAAACTTCCGAAAAGGGTGGAAATCCCCTGAAAATCCCCTTGCAATTTCCACCTGACCGTGCTATACTACAAATGTATCAAGATAGTATCAACCTGAGAGTGGGGCTTGCCCCGCTCTTTCTTTTGAGCAAAATGAGGGATACCTGTGAAAAAAGTGACCGAAATGGCCGCTGAACTGGCCAGACCTCTGGCGGAGGCGGCGGGCTGCTCCCTGTGGGACGTGGAGTACGTCCGGGAGGCGGGGACCTGGTTCCTCCGGGTGTATATCGACTGTCCGGGCGGCGTGAACATCGACCAGTGTGAGGCGGTGAGCCGGCCTCTCAGCGATGCGCTGGATGAGCTGGACCCCATTGAGGGGAGCTATGTGCTGGAGGTCTCCTCCGCCGGAGCGGATCGGCCGCTGAAAAAGCCCGCCCATTTCCGGGCCTTTCTGGGCCATGAGGTGGAGCTGCGGCTGTACCGCCCGCTGGAGGGACGCAAGGACTTCCGGGGCCTGCTGTCTGGCTACAGCGACGGGGGAGACGTGACCCTGACGTTGGCGGACGGCAGCGAGCAGACCTTTTGCAAGAAGGACGTAGCCCTGGTTCGGCTCTATGTAGAGTTTTAAGGAGTGATCAAACGTGGCCAAACGTGTACCGAAGAAGAAAGGCCCCACCCCGGAGGAGGACGCACGGGAATTTTTCCTGGCGCTGGATCAGCTGGAAAAGGAACGGGGCATCAAGAAGGAATATATGCTGGAGAAGATCACCCAGGCCCTGATCTCCGCCTACAAGCGGGACCATGAGGGGGCGGAGGAGAACATCGTCATCCAGGCCGACCCGGAGAAAAACCTCCTGCGGATGATTATCCGCAGAGACGTGGTGGAGACGGTGGATAACCCCTACACCGAGATCTCTCTGGAGGACGCCCAGAAATCTCTGCCTCAAGTGCAGCTGGGCGACGTGGTCTCCAGCGAGGTCAAGACCAAGAACTTTGGCCGCATCGCCGCCCAGACCGCCCGGCAAGTCATCATCCAGGGCATCCGGGAGGCAGAGCGGAGCATGGTCTACGACGCCTTTACCACCAAGACACAGGAGCTGCTCACCGGCACCGTCACCCGGATCGACCCCCGCACCGGGGCGCTCCACGTCCGCATCACCTCAGGCAAGGAGTACACCGACGCTCTGCTCACCGCCGGCGAGCAGGTGAAGGGGGAGACCTACCGGGAGGGCGACCGCATCAAGGTCTATGTGGTGGAGGTCCGCCGGGATACCCGGGGCACCAAGGTGCTCATCTCCCGCACCCACTACGGCCTGGTCCGTCGGCTCTTTGAGCTGGAGGTGCCGGAGATCTTTGACGGCGTGGTGGAGATCAAGTCCATCGCTCGTGAGGCGGGCAGCCGCACCAAGATGGCGGTCTGGTCCAACAATCCGGACGTGGACCCCATCGGCGCCTGCGTGGGCACTCGCGGGGCCAGAGTGAACGCCATCGTGAGTGAGCTCCACGGAGAAAAGGTGGACATCATCAAGTACAGCGAGGACCCGGTGGAGTATGTGGCCGCCGCCCTCTCTCCCGCCGACGTCATCAGCGTCGAGACCCTGGAGGAGGGCCGGAGCTGTCGGGTGATCGTCCCCGACGACCAGCTCAGTCTGGCCATCGGCAAGGAGGGCCAGAACGCCCGTCTGGCCGCCAAGCTCACCGGCTATAAGATCGACATCAAGAGCGTCACCGGCGCTGCTCAGGCGGAGGCCGAGGCGGACGCCCTCTTCGCCGACGAGGAGCCGGAGGACGGGGAGACTGGCGAAGCACCCGAAACATTCTGAGCCGCTTCCGCAACCTGCTGTCAAAGGAGGGTATCTCATGCCAAAAAAGATTCCCATGCGGCAGTGCCTGGGCTGCCGGGAGATGAAGCCCAAGCGGGAGCTGATCCGGGCGGTTCGTTCCCCGGAGGGAGAGATCTCCCTGGACTTTCGGGGCAAGAAGCCTGGACGGGGAGCCTATGTCTGCCCCGACCCGGCGTGTCTCGCCAAGGTGCGCAAGAGCAAGGGACTGGAGCGGGCCTTCGGCGTCCCGATCCCCCCTGAGGTCTACGACGCGCTGGCGGCACAGATGGAGGGAGCGCATGAGTGAGTCGCTGAGCTTTCTGGGCCTCGCCAAACGGGCGGGCCGACTGGTGAGCGGCGAGGATGCCGTCCAGGAGGCGTCGGAGGCGGGCAAAATCCGTCTGCTGATTCTGGCCTCCGACGCCGGGGAAAAGACCGTCCGGCATACGGAGCACCAGTCCGGCGGCAAGCTGCCCATCGCCTATCTGACAAGCGACAAGGCCGCTCTGGGAGCCGCCCTGGGCTGGGGGAGCTGCGCTGTCGCCGCCATCACCGACCTGGGCATGGCCCTGGCCTATGGGAAAAAGCTGGCGGAGGGCGACCCCCGGCATCAGCCCGTGCTGGACGCCCTCACCGAGACAGATCACCGCATCCAGGCGCGCAAGGCGCGCAAACCGGGGAAGGCGCATCGCTGACCCATTTCATAGATTTTGACTGCCCCGGACCGGGTGCAGCATACCATCCACCCTATCGTTTGTGTCAACGGGTAAGTCCCGTGACAGCGGGGTTTTCCCGTTGGCACAGGCCTTCCATTCAAGGAGGTGTCCTATTTGAGTATCGACGTAAAATACAGAGTCCACGAGGTAGCCAAGGACTTTAAGGTGAAGGGCAAGCCGGTCGGCTCCAAAAAGGTGACGGAGATTTTGACCAAGTATGGCAGCACGCCCTCCAGCCACATGGCAGCCCTGAGCGAGATGGAGCTGTCGCTGATTTTTGAGTATCTGACTCAGCACAACCAGGTAGCCGATCTCCAGGCTGCCCTGGCTGTCCCGGCGAAGCAGCCCGCCGCCCCCGCCAAAAAGCCCGTGCAGCAGGCCGCTCAGAAGCCTCAGCAGCCCCCTGCCCAGAAGCCACAGGAGCGGGGCGGTAATGTCAAGCCCCAGGAGACGGCAAAGCCCAGCGCTCAGGCTCCCGCCCAGAAGCAGCAGGCCCCCCAGAACAAGCCCAGTTCCCAGCAGCAGTCCTCTGCCGCTCCTGTCAGCCGGGTGCCCCAGAAGAAGGTGGTCAACACCCGCAAGAGCGCCGATGTCAACCTGGACCGGTACGACGCCCGCCTGGACGAGCTGGCCCCGGACCGGGCCGACAAGATGGCCCAGGGCAAGCAGAAGCTCAAGAGCAACCGCAGCCAGCAGAAGCGCAAGGGTGCCCAGGGCCAGAAGCGCTGCCAGGAGGAGCAGCGGCAGCAGATGCGCCGTCTCCAGCAGGAGATCGCCCGGAAAGCGCCCACCAAGGTACAGATCCCGGACGAGATCTCCGTGGGTGAGCTGGCCAGCCGGATGAAGAAGACCGGCGCCTCCGTGGTCAAGGAGCTGATGAAGATGGGGGTCATGGCCTCTCTCAGCGAGGTCATCGACTTCGACACCGCCGCCCTGGTGGCCGAGGAGATGGGCTGCAAGGTAGAGCATGAGGTGGTGGTCACCATCGAGGAAAAGCTCATCGACACCGCCGAGGACAAAGAAGAGGATCTGGTCCCCCGTCCCCCGGTCATCGTGGTCATGGGCCACGTAGACCACGGCAAGACCTCCCTGCTGGACTATATCCGCTCCACCAACGTCACCGCCGGAGAGGCGGGCGGCATCACCCAGGCCATCGGCGCATATCAGGTGGAGGTCAGCGGCGGCCGGACGGTCACCTTCCTGGACACCCCCGGCCACGAGGCGTTTACCGCCATGCGGGCCAGAGGCGCTATGGTCACCGACATCGCCATCCTCGTGGTGGCCGCCGACGACGGCATCATGCCTCAGACGATAGAGGCCATCAACCACGCTAAGGCCGCCAATATCCCCATCGTGGTGGCCATCAACAAGATGGACCTGCCTAACGCCAACCCGGAGGCCATCAAACAGCAGCTGACCCAGTACGGTCTGCTCAGCGAGGAGTGGGGCGGCGACACCATCATCTGTCCCATCTCCGCCAAGACCGGCCAGGGTATCGACGACCTGTTGGAGAACGTCCTGCTGGTGGCCGAGATGCGGGAGCTGAAGGCCAATCCCAACCGGGCCGCGCGAGGCGCCGTGGTGGAGGCACGTCTGGACAAGGGCCGCGGCCCTGTGGCCACTCTGCTGGTGCAGAACGGCACCCTAAAGCAGGGAGACATCATCATCGCCGGTACTGCCGTGGGCCGTATCCGCGCCATGACCGACTACCGCGGCCGTCCCGTGAAAAAGGCCGGCCCCTCCGTGCCTGTGGAGATCACCGGTATGGCGGAGGTCCCCGGCGCAGGCGACGACTTCTACGCCGTGGCGGACGAGCGGATGGCCCGTGAGCTGGCCGAGCAGCGGAAGCAGGAGAAGAAGGACGCCCTGGCCGCCCCCGCCGCCAAGAAGGTCAGCCTGGACGATCTGTTCGACCAGATCCAGGTAGGCGAGGTCAAGGAGCTGAAGATCATCGTCAAGGCCGACGTCCAGGGCTCCGCCGAGGCGGTGTGCCAGAACCTGATGAAGCTGTCCAACGACGAGGTGCGGGTGAACGTCATCCACTCCGGCGTGGGTGCCATCAACGAGAGTGACGTCATGCTGGCCTCCACCTCCAACGCCATTATCGTAGGCTTCTCCGTCCGGCCGGACAACGTGGCCCGCACCATGATTGAGCGGGACAAGGTGGACGTCCGGCTGTACCGGGTCATCTACGACTGCATCGAGGAGATCGAGGCGGCCATGAAGGGCATGCTGGCCCCCAAGTACCACGAGGTGGAGCTGGGCCGGGTAGAGGTGCGGGAGGTCTACAAGATCACCGGAGCCGGTATCATCGCAGGCTGCTACGTCAAGGAGGGCAAGGTGGTCCGCAACGCCCAGATCCGTCTGGTGCGGGACGGCATCGTCATCCACGAGGGGGCGATCGCCTCTCTCCGCCGGTTCAAGGACGACGTGAAGGAGGTCGCCACCAGCTTCGAGTGCGGCATCGGCCTGGAGAAGTTCAGCGACATCAAGGTGGGAGACATCTTCGAGGTCTATCAGGTGGAGGAGGTCGCCCAGTAACGGGGCAGCCGCCGCCCGGTGCATAAAATCGACCCACAGGGCGCAGAATGCAGAATAAAACCGTTCTGCGTTTTGCGCCCTGGTTTTTTCCGAGAGAACAGGAGGCACCTATGCCAAGCTATCGCATCAACCGCATCAATGAGGACATCCAGCGGGAGCTGTCCGCCCTGCTGCGGACGGTGAAGGACCCAAGAGTGGGAGGGCATATGCTCTCCGTCGTCCGGGTGGACACCGCCGCCGACCTGAGCGTCAGCAAAATCTATATCAGCGCCCTGGACTGCGCCGACGAGAAGGAGCTGCGGAAGGGACTGAAATCCACTGCCGGCTACCTCCGCCGGGAGCTTAGCCGGACCATGAACCTACGCCACACCCCGGAGCTGCAATTTATCGTGGACCACTCCATCGACGAGGGGGCCCACATCCTCCGCATCATGGACAACCTGGAGGCAAAAGAGCATGAGAGAGAGTGAGGCCGCCCGGTGGCTCATGGAGCGGGACCGGTTTCTCATCCTGACCCATATCCGCCCGGACGGGGACACCCTGGGCTGCGCCGCCGCCCTGTGCGCCGCCCTGGTCAAACGAGGAAAGACCGCCTGGGTCGCCCCCAACCCTGGGGTCACGGCCACCTATCTGGGAGATATCCGGCCCTATTTCGCCCCGGCGGACTATGAGCCGGAGCATATCGTGGCGGTGGACATCGCCACAGAGGGGCTGTTCCCCGCAGAATTTGCGGCGTATCGGGGCAAAACGGAGCTGTGTATCGACCACCACCCCTCCAACTCCGGCTACGCCCGGCACACCTGCCTGGACGCCTCTGCCGCCGCCTGCGGGGAGATCGTCTACCGCATCTGCCGGGATGAGCTGGGGGTCATGGACGCGGAGATCGCACGGGCCATCTATCTGGCTGTCTCCACCGACACAGGCTGCTTTGTCTACAGCAACACCACCCCCGCCACCCACCGCGTCGCCGCTCAGGTGATGGAGTACGGGGACTTCTTCCAGGAGATCAACCGGCGATGCTTCCAGACGAAAAGCCGGAAACGGCTGGAGTTGGAGGGCCGTCTGCTCCAGAGCGCCCGCTACTACGAGGAAGGCCGGGTGGTCATCGGGGGCATCTCCCTGGAGGACATGGCCCAGGTGGGGGCGTCCGATGCGGACAGCGAGGAGCTGTCCTCCCTGCTCCGCCAGGTGGAGGGAGTCCGGGCCGCCGCCACCCTCCGGGAGCTGGCCCCCGGCCAGTGGAAGCTGAGCCTACGGACGGACGCGGACTATCTCAACGCCACCGACACCTGCGCCCTACTGGGGGGCGGCGGTCACGCCGCCGCCTCAGGAGCTACCGTCACCGGAGTTGACCGGGCGGAAATGGAGCGCCGGGTGCTGGAGGCCATCCGTACCGTTTTGAATGGCCGGTGAGACATGAACGGTATCATCATCATTGACAAGCCCCAGGACTGGACCAGCATGGATGTCTGCGCCAAACTCCGCCATCTCCTGGGAGAGCGCCGGGTGGGCCATGCCGGGACGCTGGACCCCATGGCTACCGGGGTACTTCCCGTCTTCGTGGGCCGGGCCACCCGCGCGGTGGAGTTTGCCGAGAGCGGAGAGAAGGAATATCTGGCCGCCCTCCGCCTGGGCCTCGTCACCGATACCCAGGACACCACCGGACAGATTTTGGAGCAGCGCCCTGTCGCCTGTGACCGGGGGCAGATCGAGACGGTGCTGGGCCGGTTCCGGGGAGAGATCCAGCAGATTCCGCCCATGTACTCCGCCCTCAAGGTGAACGGGCAGAAGCTCTATCAGCTGGCCCGGAAGGGCCGGACGGTGGAGCGGGAGCCCCGGACGATCACCATTTACGCCTTGGAGCTGGGGGAGCAGTTGGGCCCGGCGGAATACGCACTCCGCGTCCGCTGCTCCAAGGGGACCTATATCCGCACCCTCTGCCACGACATCGGCGCAGCCCTGGGCTGCGGCGGCTGTATGTCCGCCCTCCGGCGGACGGAGGCGGCGGGCTTTACGCTCAATCAGGCGGTCACGCTGGAGACGGTGGCCCAGGCCGTCCAGGAGGACCGGGGAGAGGCGCTGCTGCTTCCGGTAGACCGGTACTTTGAGCGCTATCCCGCCATTTCCATCCGGGGGGAGGCGGAGCGCCGCTGCCGCAACGGGAACCCCTTCCGGCGCACAGGGCCGGAGGGCCTTTACCGGGTCTACGGCGAGAGTGGGGAGTTTCTCATGCTGGGGGAGCTGTCCCAGGGGCAGATGAGAACCAGAAAGAGCTTTTTCGCCCCGCCGGGAGAGACTTCTCCTTCAAACAGATAAAACGAGGTCAAACACCATGCCAACGACAAGACGAGTCATCGCTCTGGGCTTTTTCGACGGAGTACATCAGGCCCACGGCGTTCTGCTGGACCGGGCCAGACAGCGGGCGGCGGAGCTGGACGCAGTACCCTGCGCCTTTACCTTTGACCAGCACCCTTCCGCCCTGCTCACCGGCCACCCGGAGCCGCTGCTGAACACCCTGGAGGACCGGGAATGGCTCATGAGCCGGTATCACGGCATCCATGAGGTGCTGCTGGCCCCCTTCCGGGAGATGATGGGGATGGATTGGCGGGAATTTATCACGGACTACCTGGTGAAAGGCCACGGGGCCGTCCATGTTGTGGCGGGACACGACTTCCGGTTCGGCTACCGGGGGG
>JAJBTD010000145.1:0-13173 GCA_020861055.1 Clostridiales bacterium
CGGTTTATAATGACCTCAAATACAGAAAGGGAGTGCCTTCCATGAGCAGCCTTTTGGTCAGAAATCTGAGCGCCCTGATTTCCTGTGACGGGGAGAATCACGTTTACCACGGCGTAAACCTCTACGCCGAGAACGGCATCATCCGCTCTATCGGCTCAGGGCCGGAGACCGCCGACCGGGTCATCGACGGGAAGGGGATGTTCTGCTACCCCGGCCTGGTCAACGCCCACCACCATCTGTATCAGGCGTTCTCCCGCAATCTGCCCCAGGTGCAGAATCTGGAGCTGTTCGACTGGCTCACCGCCTTATATGAGATCTGGAAGGGGCTGGACGAGGACGCCGTCCTCCTCTCCTCCCAGGTAGCTATGGGGGAGCTGATGAAAAACGGCTGCACCACCGTCTTTGACCACCACTACGTCTTCCCCGCCGGGGCGGGGGACCTGCTGGGAGCCCAGCGGGAGGCGGGACGGCGGCTGGGGATGCGGCTCCATCTGTCTCGCGGCAGTATGGACCGCTCCCGGAAGGACGGGGGCCTGCCTCCGGATTCCGTGGTACAGCCGGTGGACGAGATATTAAAGGATAGCGACACCCTCATCACCCGCTACCATGACCCCGCCTTCGGCTCCATGTGCCGCGTGGCCCTGGCCCCTTGCTCTCCCTTCTCCGTCTCTGAGAATCTCCTCCGGGAGAGCGCATCCCTGGCCCGCTCCCGTGGCGTGCGGCTGCATACCCACCTGTGCGAGACGCTGGACGAGGAGCGGTTCATGCTGGAAACCACCGGTCTTCGCCCCCTGGCCTATATGGAGAAGTTGGGCTGGCTGGGCCAGGACGTTTGGTTTGCCCATGGAATCCACTTTAATGATGACGAGTTGCGCCTGCTGGCCCAGACGGGGACGGGGGTGTGCCATTGTCCCATCTCCAATATGAAGCTGTCCTCCGGGGTGGCCCGGGTGCCGGAGATGCTGTCCCTGGGCGTCCCTGTGGGCCTGGGAGTGGACGGCAGCGCCAGCAACGACGGCTCCAATCTGCTGGAGGAGCTCCGGGTGTGCTATCTGCTCCACCGGCTCATCTCCAGCGACAGAGCGCCCTCCGGGTATGATGTGCTGAAAATGGCCACAATGGGCAGCGCCCGCCTCCTGGGCCGGGAGAACGAGATCGGCAGCCTGGAGCTGGGGAAATGCGCCGACTTCTTTCTGGTGGACAGCCGCCGTCTGGAGCTGGTAGGGGCCGAGCGTGATCCGGGGGCTATGCTGGCCACCGTGGGCCTGAAAGGGCCGGTGGACTATACCGTGGTGAATGGTAAAATCACCGTGAAGCACGGACGGCTCGTCGGCGTAGAGGAGGAGCGGCTTTCCCGTGACGCACGGCGGAAGGTGGAGCAGTACCTGGCGAAGATATAAAACAAATAAAAGAGAGGAGCAGCAGGAGATGATTTTTCGTCTCCTGCTGCACCCATTTGGCGCTTTAGTTCCGCAGAGAGAGAAAATCAGAGCGCCCCAGTGCGGACGACCAATCGGCAATCTCCGCCCAGGCCGCCGCTGCGCACCGGATGCCCAGCTCATCCGCCAGCTCCAGCTTTCGGCAGAGACTGTCCCCGTCGTCAAAGAGAACGAAGTGAACGCCCCGTCCGTCCCGATAGGTGAAATACCGGGCGCACAGCTCACGGGACCAGTAGACTGGGGCGCGGATGCGCACCTGCAAATCGGCCAGTTCCTGACGTGACAGGGGCTTCCCCTGACCGGAGGGGGCGGGGAGCAGAAAGTCCTCCCTTATGGGCTGGAGAGCCAGAGCTACCCGATCTGCCCCATACCGCTCCGCGGCTTCCTTCAGCCGCAGCTCCAGAGCCCCGCCGGAGAGAGCGGAGGGGATGAGGATACACGCCTGCTCCACCGCCACGCCCCAGCATTCCGGCAACAGCAGGAGCAGTCCCGCCGGACGGAGCGACTGGCTCAGCCGCCTGACCAGGGGGAGCAGAGAGCGCTGCACTGGCTCCCAGTCCGCCAGCACCCCGGCGGCGCCTCTGGCCTGGCACTCCCGCAGCACTTGGCGGCAGAAGCGGTTGGGGTCGCCCTCAGGAGCGGAGGGGACGGCGTTCAGCCCCAGAAGTCCGCCCCGGAGGGGGACCGGCCCCTGAGAGCGGAGCAGCTCCGGTCCCGGCCCCACCTGGTAGGTCATGAGCACCGGAGAAAAGGGGACAGGGAGCTGGGGGCGGTTCTCGTGGGTGACGATACAGAAAAAACGGGACATGGGCGGGCCTCCCTCTTGTGACCGTCTGAAAAAAATGCTATACTGGTCAGCGACCGGTAACCGGTCAGGATTTATCTTATGTACTCCACAGGGAGGAAATGACATGGCAATCCCCCAGATACCGGATTACATCGCCTCCAATATCTTTGAGCTGACCCCCCAGTGGCTGACGGAGCGGGGGAAAACCCTGGTGCTGGCGGACCTGGACAACACCCTGGCCCGATATGGGGAGCCTGGGCCCTCGGAAAAACTGAAACAGTGGCGGGACGAGCTGGCGGGAGCGGGGATACAGGTGTTCCTTCTCTCCAACGGCAGAAAGCCCCGGCGCTCCAGGGAGTTTGCCAGGGCGTTTCAGATCGACTATATCGGCCACGCGGGAAAGCCCCGGCGCAGGAGCTTCGATGCGGCCCTGGAGCGCACCGGCGTCCCGCGGGAGGCGGCGGTGATGGTGGGAGATCAGATCTTCACCGACGTGTGGGGGGCCCACAATGCGGGCATCGCCGCTGTGCTGGTCCAGCCCATCGCTCTGGACACCGCCTTTCGCCGCCTGCGCTACTGGGTGGAGACCCCCTTCCGGCGGGCCTGCCCCCGCCCGGAGGGACTGGAATGACCGCCCGGTTCGGGGTGGCGGGAAACTCGGAGACCTTCACCGCCACCGTCAGCCGCTCCAGCGCAGACGCCCCCGGCTGGCTGGGGCGTATCGGCCTGGACTGGTACGAGTACCAGTGCGGCAGAGGCGTCCGGGTGAGCCGGGAGACCGCCCGGCTCATCGGGGACAACGCCCGCCGGGCGGGCATCGGCCTCTCTATCCACGCCCCCTATTTTATCAGCCTCTCCAACCCCAGCCCGGAGGCATTGGAGAAGAACATCCGCTATGTGCGATCCTCCTGTCAGGCGGCGGCCTGGATGGGGGCGGAGCGCATCGTCGTCCACTCCGGGGCGCTCATGGGCCGGAGCAGGGAGGAGGCGCTGGAGATCGCAAAGACCTCCCTCCGGGCCATCCTCCGCGCCTGCGACGAGGCGGGGTTCGACAATATGGCCCTTTGCCCGGAGACCATGGGCAAGATAAACCAGCTGGGGGACCTGGACGAGGTGCTGGAGCTGTGTCGTCTGGACGAGCGGCTGCTCCCCTGCGTGGACTTCGGCCACCTGTACGCCCGGAGCCTGGGGGAGCTGAACGGAAGAGACGCCTGCCGCCGGATGCTGGACCGGATGGCGGATGTGCTGGGAGAGGAGCGGGCCGGATGGTTCCACAGCCATTTCTCCAAAATCGAGTTCACTCCCGCCGGTGGGGAGAAGCGCCACCTCCGGTTCCGGGACGAGGGCTGGGGGCCGGAATTTGAGCCGCTGGCGGAGGAGATTGCCCGGCGGGGCTGGAGCCCCGTCATCATCTGCGAGTCGGCGGGCACCCAGAGCGAGGACGCCCTGACCATGAAAGAGCAATATCAACAGATCATCATAAAAGGAAGGAACTGACCATGAATCATTTGAAGCAGATTGCAGAGAAGCTCCCGGAGTACGGTCTGGACGCACTGGTCGTCACCAGCGCGCCGGGGGAGTATTACGCCATCGGTTTTATGGGGGAGGGCCTGGTGCTGGTCACCCGTGAGAAAAGCTACTACGAGACGGACTCCCGGTATATCGAGGCGGTGCGCAACCAGGTGACCGGGTGCGAGATCGCCATGCGGACCGCCAACAGCCACGCCCAATGGGCCGCCGGGAAGGCACAGGAGCTGGGGCTTGTGCGCGTCGGCCTGGAGGACCAGTACCTCAGCCTCCGGGATTACGCCGATCTCCAAAAGGAGTTCCCTCAGGGGACGAAGTTCGTCCCCGCTGGGGAGTTGCTCTCTGACCTGAGAGCCTCCAAGGACGAGGAGGAGATGGAATATCTCCGCCAGGCCCAGGCCATCACCGACCGCACCTTTACCGAGATTTTGAACGACATCCGCCCCGGCGTCACCGAGCAGGAGATCGCCGCGAAAATCACCTATTACCACATGAAGTTCGGGGCCTCCAAAAACTCCTTTGACCCTATCGTGGCCTCCGGCCCCAACGGCTCCATGCCCCACGCCATCCCCGGCGGGCGGCAGTTCCAGCAGGGGGACTTCGTGACCATGGATTTCGGCTGCATTTACCAGGGCTACTGCTCCGACATGACCCGGACAGTGGCGGTGGGAGAGCCGTCCGAAGAGATGCGCCTGGTCTATGACACGGTGCTGAAAGCACAGCTCACCTGCATCGCCATGGCGAAAGCCGGGGTGGTGGGCGCAGACGTCCACAACGCTGCCGAGGACGTTCTGGCCCAGGCGGGCTACGCCGGGAAGATGGGCCACGGCTTCGGCCACAGCCTGGGCATCGAGATCCACGAAAACCCCGGCTTCCGGCCTGCCAACCACGATCCCATGCCTCTGGGCGCGGTGGTCTCCGCCGAGCCGGGCATCTACCTCCCCGGCAGGTTCGGCGTCCGCATCGAGGACGTGATCCGGCTGGAGGCGGACGGCTGCCAGGTGCTGACCCGCTCCCCCAAGGAGCTGATCGTCCTGTAAGGGGACGGCAGCGGGCGAAATTTGGCCCTGAGTTCCGGGAAAATTGTCCCAAAACAGGGCCGATTTCGTAAAAATTCCCTTGACGGGGGTTGAGATAGCTGTTATAATTTCCAACTGTGCAGGTCTGCGGCAGATGGGTTCGTGCGCCCTTTTTTGGGTGTGGCGGACTGCCTGCCGAAGCACCATTGGAGGGAACCGGCGTGAACGGGCAGGAAAAAACAGCGGCTATCGTAGCCGGAGTGAAGCAGACCCGAAAGGCAGTCCAGGGCGGAAACGCAGTCCTGGTCCTGCTGGCTGAAAACGCGGACCCTGCCCTGACCCAGCCCCTGGAGGAGCTGTGCCGGACGAAGGGCGTCCCTGTCCAGTGGGTGCGCTCCATGGAGGAGCTGGGCAAGACCTGCCGCCTCTCGGTCGGCGCCGCGGCTGCGGCGGTGTTGAGAGGATAGAACGGTTTTAGCGGGAAATGGCTTTGCCACCCCGTTAAAATATATTTTGAAGAACGAAGGAAAGGAGGAAACTGATTCATGCCTACTTTTAATCAGCTCGTGCGGAAGGGCCGCAAGACCTCTGTCTACAAGTCCAACAGCCCCGCCCTGCAGAAAGGCAAGGACACTCTGAAGGACAAGGAGACTGATCTCCCCTCCCCCCAGAAGCGCGGCGTCTGCACTGCTGTCCGTACCGCCACCCCTAAGAAGCCCAACTCGGCTCTGCGGAAGATCGCCCGTGTGCGTCTGTCCAACGGCTATGAGGTCACGGCTTATATCCCTGGTGTCGGCCACAACCTGCAGGAGCACTCTGTGGTCATGATCCGCGGCGGCCGTGTCAAGGACCTGCCCGGCGTGCGTTACCACATCATCCGCGGCACTCTGGATACCCAGGGCGTGAACGGCCGTATGCAGGCCCGTTCCAAGTACGGTGCAAAGCGGCCCAAGGCCAAGAAGAAGTAATCCGCACCGACTCATTCAAAAATGCTGCGCGTGAGCGCAAGGCGTATGCCTTGCTCGAAGACGCTTATTCATAGATTTGGGTAAGAGCTTCGGCAGGCACTGGACAGGGGGGCACCCTGTCTGCACGGAGGCAAAACGCCTCCGAGTACCGATGAAATCATCTTATTATGAAGGAGGGAAGTTAAAGTGCCCAGAAGAGGAAATGTACCCAAGCGGGAAGTCCTTCCGGATCCCGTATACAACTCCACCCTGGTGACCAAGCTCGTCAACAGCATCATGCTCGACGGCAAGAAGGGCGTCGCCCAGAAGGTCGTCTATGGCGCTTTTGACATCGTCCAGGAAAAAACCGGCAAGGAGCCCATGGAGGTTTTCCACGCCGCAATGGAGAACATTATGCCCAGCCTCGAGATCAAGTCCCGTCGTGTGGGCGGCGCCACCTATCAGGTGCCTATGGAAGTCCGTCCTGCCCGTCGGCAGACCCTGGGGCTGCGCTGGCTGACCCAGTACTCCCGTAGCCGCAGTGAGCGCACCATGAAGGAGCGGCTGGCTGCCGAGCTGATGGACGCTGCCAACAACACCGGCAACGCCGTCAAGAAGCGTGAGGACGTTCACAAGATGGCCGAGGCCAACAAGGCGTTTGCCCACTACCGCTGGTAATCGGCAACATTCAATCGTTTCAATAAGGAGCATATCACATGCCTAGAAAAGTTTCTCTGGAAAAAACCAGAAATATCGGCATCATGGCTCATATCGACGCAGGCAAGACCACTACCACCGAGCGTATCCTCTATTACACCGGCGTGAACCACAAGATCGGTGAGACCCACGAGGGTACCGCTACCATGGACTGGATGGTTCAGGAGCAGGAGCGGGGCATCACCATCACCTCCGCCGCCACCACCTGCTTCTGGAAGGGACACCGGATCAACATCATCGACACCCCGGGCCATGTGGACTTCACCGTGGAGGTGGAGCGCTCTCTCCGGGTGCTGGACGGCTCTGTCACCGTGATGTGTGCCAAGGGCGGCGTGGAGCCTCAGTCTGAGACCGTGTGGCGTCAGGCGGATCACTATCACGTCCCCCGCATGGTGTACGTCAACAAGATGGACATCATGGGCGCCAACTTCTATCACGTTCTGGACATGATCCACGAGCGCCTGAAGGCCAACGCCGTGCCCATTCAGCTCCCCATCGGCTCCGAGGCCGACTTCCGGGGCATCATCGACTTGGTGGAGATGAACGCCGACATCTATTACGACGAGATGGGCACGGACATGCGTGTGGAGCCCATCCCTGAGGATATGATGGAGCTGGCGCAGAAGTACCGCACTCAGCTGCTGGACAGCGTGGCCGATCTGGACGAGGACATCATGATGATGGCCCTGGAGGAGGAAGAGGTCCCCGCCGATATGATCCGGGCCGCCATCCGCAAGGGCACCATCGAGAACAAGATGGTCCCTGTGACCTGCGGCACCTCCTACCGGAACAAGGGCGTTCAGAAGCTGCTGGATGCCATCGTGGACTATATGCCCGCCCCCACCGACATCCCCCCCATCCAGGGTGTGAACCCGGTGACCGATGAGGAGGAGGAGCGTCCGTCCTCCGACGACGAGCCGTTCTCCGCTCTGGCCTTCAAGATCATGACCGACCCCTATGTGGGCCGCCTGACCTTCTTCCGGGTCTATTCCGGTACCCTGACCTCCGGCGCCGCGGTGCAGAACAGCACCAAGGGCAAGCGGGAGCGGATGGGCCGCATCCTCCAGATGCACGCCAACCACCGGGAGGATATCGAGCAGGTCTACTCCGGCGATATCGCCGCCGCCGTGGGTCTGAAGAACACCACCACCGGCGACACCCTCTGTGACGCCGATCATCCCATCATCCTGGAGTCCATGGAGTTCCCCGACCCTGTCATCCGGGTGGCCATCGAGCCCAAGACCAAGGCCGGTCAGGAGAAGATGACCGTCGCCCTGGTCAAGCTGGCGGAGGAGGACCCCACCTTCAAGACCTACACCGACGACGAGACCGGCCAGACTATCATCGCCGGTATGGGTGAGCTGCATCTGCAGATCATTGTGGACCGCCTGCTCCGTGAGTTCAAGGTGGAGGCCAACGTGGGCGCGCCTCAGGTGGCCTACAAGGAGACCATCCGCAAGAAGGTGGACCAGGAGACCAAGTACAAGCGGCAGAGCGGCGGCTCTGGCCAGTATGGTCATGTAAAGATCATCGTGGAGCCCAACGAGTCCGGCAAGGGCTATGAGTTCGTCAACGCCGTGGTGGGCGGCTCCATTCCCAAGGAGTTCATCCCCGCCGTGGACGCCGGTATCCAGGGCGCTCTCCAGGCCGGCGTGCTGGCCGGGTTCCCTGTGGTGGACGTGAAGGTTACGCTGTACGACGGCTCCTATCATGAGGTGGACTCCTCTGAGATGGCCTTCAAGATCGCCGGCTCTATGGCCTTCAAGGAGGCCATGCGCAAAGCCGACCCGGTGCTCCAGGAGCCCATCATGAAGGTCAGCGTCACCGCCCCCGACGAGTACACTGGCGACGTCATCGGCGACCTGAACAGCCGCCGTGGTATGATCCAGGGCATGGAGCCCCGGAGCGGCGCTACCCAGGTGGACGCCAACGTGCCTCTGGCCGAGATGTTCGGCTACGCCACCGACCTGCGCTCCCGCACTCAGGGCCGCGGACAGTATACCATGGAGCCCAGCCACTATGTGGACGTGCCCAAGTCCATCGCCGAGAAGATCATCGCCGGACGGGGACACAAGGGCTAAAAATACCGCCCAAAGGAAAAAAAGTGTTGCATTTCCCGGCACTCTAGGTTACAATGACCGTATAGTGTGCCACAAGCTACAAACGCTATCTATCATCTGAATTTGTCCAACGAGGAGGAAATTCAAAATGGCTAAGCAAAAGTTCGACCGCTCCAAGCCCCACGTCAACATCGGCACCATCGGCCACGTTGACCACGGCAAGACCACCCTGACCGCCGCCATCACCAAGTATCTGGCGTTCTCCGGCAAGGCCAAGTACGAGTCCTATGACATGATCGACAAGGCTCCCGAGGAGAAGGAGCGCGGCATCACCATCAACACCGCTCACGTGGAGTATGAGACCGAAGCTCGGCACTATGCTCACGTTGACTGCCCGGGTCATGCTGACTATATCAAGAACATGATCACCGGCGCTGCTCAGATGGACGGCGCTATCCTGGTCATCGCCGCCACCGACGGCGTTATGGCTCAGACCCGTGAGCACCTGCTGCTGGCCCGTCAGGTGGGTGTGCCCTATATCGTCGTGTTCCTGAACAAGTGCGATCAGGTGGACGATGAGGAGCTGCTGGAGCTGGTGGAGATGGAGGTCCGCGAAACCCTGGACTTCTACGAGTTCCCCGGCGACGACACCCCCATCATCAAGGGCTCCGCTCTGAACGCTCTGACCAGCGAGTCCACCGATCCCGACGCTCCTGAGTATGCCTGCATCAAGGAGCTGATGGACGCCGTTGACGAGTATATCCCCACTCCCGACCGTAAGGCCGACCTGCCCTTCCTGATGCCTGTCGAGGATGTGTTCACCATCACCGGTCGTGGCACCGTGGCTACCGGCCGTGTGGAGCGTGGCACCGTGAAGATGGGCGAGTCCGTCGACATCGTGGGCCTGGAGGAGGAGAAGAAGACCTCCGTCGTCACCGGCCTGGAGATGTTCCGCAAGCTGCTTGACTTCGCTGAGGCTGGCGACAACATCGGCGTTCTGCTCCGTGGCATCGCTCGTACTGACATCGAGCGTGGCCAGGTTCTGTGCAAGCCCGGCTCCATTCATCCCCACACCAAGTTCAAGGGCCAGGTTTACGTTCTGAAGAAGGACGAGGGCGGCCGTCATACCCCCTTCTTCAACAACTATCGTCCTCAGTTCTATTTCCGTACCACCGACGTGACCGGCATCATCACTCTGCCTGAGGGCGTTGAGATGTGCATGCCCGGCGACAACGTGGACATGGACGTGGAGCTGATCACCCCCATCGCCATCGAGAATGGTCTGCGCTTCGCTATCCGCGAGGGCGGCCGTACCGTTGGCTCCGGTGTCGTCATCGGCATCAACGAGTAATCTCTGATTCTCGGCTTTCAAGGACCGGCAAAGAAATTTGCCGGTCCTTTTTCACAGAATCAAATGAAAGGGAGGAACCTGTATGAGCTTGTCCGTATTTGGCAGGGCGGCGGCCACGGATACCGTAGTGGATAGTGCCGTGGATACCCTGACCGAGCTGGTGGGAGAGGACGCCACCCAGTCTCTGATCGAAGGGGCGAAAAACGTGTGGTCGTTCATCTCTCAGCCCGCTGTGGGAGCGGTGGCTACCATTATTATCTGCATCATCGTGGCAAAAATTTTGCTGAAGATCACCGACAAGACGGCGGAGAAGATGAAGCTGGAGCCCACCGCCATCAAATTCTGGCGCTCCGCCACCCGGGTGGTGATCTGGGCACTGGTCATTCTGGTGGGAGCCGGGACTCTTGGCTTTGACGTCACCTCCCTGGTGGCGGTGGTCAGCGTCGTGGGCGCTGCCCTCGCCCTGGCCGCTCAGGACTACCTGGCCAACGTCTTTGGGGGCGTCATGCTAGTGATGACCAAGCCTTTCCTGGTGGACGAATACATCTGTGTGGGCGATACGGAGGGCACCGTCCTGGAGATCGGCCTTCTGAACACCAAGCTGCGCACCCTGGACCGGCGGGTGGTCATCATCCCCAACAACAGCATTTTCAGCGGCACCATCATCAACTGCTCCCGTGCCGGAATGCGGCGTATCGACCTGAACTACTCCATCAGCTATGGAGCGGACATTACCGAGGTGCGGGAGGTCATGATGAAGGTGCTCAACGACTGCCCCATGGTGCTCCACGAGCCGGAGGAGCCCTTTGCCCGCATCACCGGCTTTGGCGAGAGCGCCGTAATCTACACGGAGCGCTACTGGTGCAAGCCGGGAGACTACTGGCCCAGCCAGTATGAGCTGATGGAGAACACCAAGCGCGCCCTGGATGCGGCGGGCATCGTCATCCCGTTCAATCAGATCGTGGTGCACAAGTCCGCTGGGTCGTGAGATCAGGAGCTGACCCGCTCTCTGGAAGTCAGGCCGATCATAAAACCGTCCAGGGCGGAGGAACGAATTTCTCCGCCCACCACCGCTCCGTCCAGCACCAGCAGGTCGGCCAGCACCCCCTCCTCGCCGGAGGGGTAGTTGGAGACGGCATAGGTGTATCGGGTTACGGTTTCCCCCGCATAGGGGAGCAGGTCAAAACCCCCGTCTGCCTGGATGGACAGGTAGTCCCCGTATTCCGCGGTGAATTCCTCCGGGAGTATGACTTGGTCGGTGGAGACGGGGCCCTCTGTCTCCCAGCCCAGGGAGGCGAGATAGTCCCTGTGGGTCTGCTGTATGTCGTCGGGGGCGGAGCCGGAGACCGCCTGCGTCTCCATCTGCCCTCCGACGAAGCACAGGACAAAGGCGGCGGCCAGAGAGAGAATGGCGGAAAGGCTTTTCCAGTTGACCTTGGCGGTGAGAATCATGGCGGCTCCACTCCCCATTCAGGATAGGGCAGAATATGCGCCCCCAGGCCGGGTTATGACTGCGGGGCCGGAGCCGAAATCGGCGCTGCTCCAATTGGCCCTCCCATCGGGAGAAATCCGCTTTTTCGTCGAAATGTACAAAAGAATTGCGAAAGCCTATTGAAATTATCCCGCTCAGACGGTATAATAGAAGCTGTGGAACAAACCGCAAAGCGGACAGTGGACGGGGCGCCGGTGGACGATTTTTTGCAAAGGGGAAAATATGCCCTTTTTGCGGCATTTGGCGAATGTGCCAAATCTGCCCCCACAGGAACATGGACTCAAATATTGCCGTACCCGGCAGAAGCCCCAGGAAGGAGAGATTGAGAGATGTCGAACCGGATTTTCCAGAGTGTCGTCCTTCAGATGAAGGAGAGCACCGACCGTACCATCGGTGTTGTCGATGAGGACGGCGTGGTTATCGCCTGTAACGACCTGCCAATGATCGGCGAGAACTGGCCCACTGTGGTGGAGCCCGTCAACAGCGCCCGGGATGAAACCGTGGTTGTCGAGGGCCGCACCTTCAAGGCGCTCAGTGGCTGGAGCGCGCAATTTGACTATGCCGTGTTTGTCAGAGGAGAGGATGAGCAGGCGAAGCTGATCTGCTCTATGGCAGCGGTGGCCCTGAACGGGGCGAAGTCCTATTATGAGGAAAAGCACGACAAGGCCACCTTTGTGAAAAATATCATCTCCGATAACATTATGCTGGGAGACATCTATATCCGGGCCAAGGAGCTTCACATTGCCACGGAGACGCCAAGAGCGGTGTTCCTGGTGCGCCAGGTGGGTTCCTCCGATCTGGCGGTGATCGACACCATTCAGTCCATCTTCCCTGACCGGCAGAACGACTATGTCGTCTCCATCAACGAGTCGGACGTGGTGCTCATCAAGCAGGTGCAGGAGGGTACCACCGGCAAGGAGCTGATCCGTCTGGCCCAGCAGATCTCCGAAACCATGGAGAGCGACCTGAAGGTGAAGGTGGTCATCGGCATTGGCACCATCTCCTACCACATCCGTGATCTGGCCAGGGCCTACAAGGAGGCGCAGATGGCCATCGACGTGGGCAAGGTCTTTGATACCGAGCGCACCATCGTAAACTATGACAACCTGGGCATTGGCCGCCTGATTTACCAGCTGCCCACCACCCTGTGCGAGATGTTCCTTCAGGAGGTCTTTAAGAAGAACCCCATTGACTCGTTGGATCAGGAGACGCTGTTCACGATCAACAAGTTTTTCGAGAACAACCTGAACGTCTCCGAGACGGCCCGGAAGCTGTTCGTGCACCGGAATACCCTGGTCTACCGGCTGGAGAAGATCAAAAAGCTCACCGGCCTGGACCTGCGGGAGTTCGACGACGCCATCACCTTCAAGGTAGCCCTCATGGTCAAGCAGTATCTCCGCTCCCGTGGAATCAAGTCCTGACCGGTTCCCCGTGGGGCCTCCCATGCTGCGCATCAATATCGAATTGTAACGATTTGTCACCAATAAAATCAGGAAAAGTCCCTGTTTCAATGCGAAACAAGGGGCTTTTCTTATCTGTTCTTAACATTTTGTAAACAGCGGTTGACAGAAGTAACAAATGACGGTATAATAATGCCGTCGAATGAGCGGCGATAGGTTTTGCTTGTGCGGTGCGGCCGCATATCGCTGCGGGAACGCACAAACTGCTGTGCCGGTTCGAGGTAAAACGGGAATCGGCCCGAAAAACGGCTGGAGCGAGTTATGATTCAATTTACAAACGTCAAAAAAATATATGAAAGTAACCTGACAGAAGCGCTTAGCGACATCTCCTTTGTCATCGAGGACGGGGAGTTTGTGTTTTTGGTGGGCCCCTC
>JAJBTD010000145.1:13183-35354 GCA_020861055.1 Clostridiales bacterium
ACGGCAGAGGAGCGGATCACCTCCGGCGGTATCCTGGTGGGGGATTTTGACCTTGCCAAGCTGAAGCAGCGGAAGGTGCCCTATCTCCGTCGTACTCTGGGCGTTGTGTTCCAGGACTTCCGGCTCATCGAGAATCGGACGGTGAAGGGTAATCTGGAATTTGCCATGCGAGTGGTGGGCACCGGGAAGAAGGTCATCCGGGAGCGCATCCCCTATGTACTGGAGTTGGTGGGCCTGTCGGAAAAGGGGGATTGTTATCCCTCGGAGCTGTCCGGTGGTGAGCAGCAACGGGTGGCCATCGCCAGGGCTTTGGTGAACAATCCCAAGACCATCATCGCGGACGAGCCCACCGGCAACCTGGACCCGGAGCGCTCCTATGAGCTGATGTGTCTGCTGGAAAAGATCAATCAGCTGGGGACCACCATGCTTGTCGTCACCCATGAGCGGGATTTGGTGAACTGCTTCAACAAGCGGGTCATCAGCATCGACAACGGACGGGTCATCAGCGATATGGAGAATGGTTTGTACGATTATGAGACGATTTAATTTAGGCTATTACATCAAGGAGGGCTTCCGCTCCTTTGCCGCCCACGGCTTTATGACCTTTGCCTCCATCGCCATTATGGCTTCCTGTCTCATTATTATGGGCAGCTTTACCCTGGTGGTCCTCAACCTGGAGTACAATCTGGATGCGCTCATGGAGGACAACGAGTTTCTGGCCTATGTGGACGAGGACTATACGGAGGAGGAGGGCGCTGCCCTCCAAAGCCAGATCGAGTCCATCGACAACGTGGCCGAGTGCCAGTACATTACACGGGAGGAAGCTCTGGCAAATTATGTGAGCGGGCTGGAGGACGCCTCTCTCTATGAGGACATCCCGGCCTCCGCTCTGCGCAGCCGGTTCAGCGTTCGGGTGACCGATATCGAGCAGCTGGAGGAAACCATTGAGGAGGTTCGCAGCGTAGAGGGGATCGTCAAGATCTCTGCCTCTGTGGACGTGGCCAACGGCCTTGTCACCGTGCGCAATGTGACCATCATCATCGCCCTGGCCCTGGTGGTCATTTTGGTCGTCGTCTCCTTCTTCATTATCTCCAACTCCATTAAGCTGGCCACCTCCGCCAGGGAGGAGGAGATCTCCATCATGAAGATGGTGGGCGCGACCAACGCCTTCGTCTGCTGGCCTTTCGTGGTGGAGGGCGTCCTGCTGGGCGGCATCAGCGCTGTCGTTGCCGCCGTCGCTGAGTGGGGCATTTACCGGCTCATCCGCAGCGCCATCAATGTCTATACCCATGTTCAGCTGGTCAGCATCATCCCCTTCCGCACCCTGGCCTTTCCCATGTGCGCCACGTTCCTGGGAATCGGCCTGTTTGTGGGCGTTGTGGGCAGTCTGATTACCATCCATAAATACCTGAAGGTATGACCGCACAATCAAACAGGAGGTACGTCATGACAGACAACCGCAAGGAAAAAAGAAATTCCGTCGATTTGAGACGAATCGTGGTCGCCGCCGTCGCCCTGCTGATGGCGCTGATGATGATTGTTCCCCTGGTGGCGGACGTGTTCCTCTATAGCTCTGCCTACGACTTCACTGTTTCCCAGGAGGACATTGACGCCCTGGTGGAGCAGAAGGAGGCGTTGGCGGAGCAGCAGGCTGCGGCCCAGTCCACCCTGGACTCCCTGAAGGATCAGGAGAACTCCGCTGTAGATCGGCTGAACGCCATTGAGGATCAGCTTGACCTACTGGCCGAGCAGATCATCGCCACCCAGGAGATCATTGACCAGTACGACGAGATGATCGCCGCCACCCAGGAGTCTCTGGCGGAGGCTCAGGCTGAGGAGCAGATTTACTATGACCTGTTCCTGGAACGGGTCCGGGCCATGGAGGAAGAGGGCAGCGCCTCCTATTGGGAGATTTTGTTCAACGCAGTCAGCTTCTCCGATCTGCTGGACCGTTGGAGCTTCATCAACGACGTGATGCAGTATGACAATGACATTATGGACGGCCTGGAGGCCGCCCAGGAGGCGGTAGCCGGCTACGAGACTCAGCTGGAGGAGGAGCAGTCCGCCCAGGAGGAGACCAAGGCTCAGCTCCTGGACGAGCAGGCCGAGCAGGAGGATGCTGCCGCAGAGCAGCAGGAGGTGGTAGCGGAGATTCTGGCCAACCAGGAGACCTATGCCGCCCAGATCACCGCCCTCTCCAACCAGCAGGACGAGTTGGTGGGCGAGATCTCCGAGGCCGAGGAGCAGCTGGCCGCCGAGCAGGCAGCCGCCGCTCTGGAGGAGGAGCAGCGCCGCCTGGAGGAAGAGGCTGCAGCCGCCGCAGCGGCAGAGGCCGAGGCGGAGGCGGAGCGGCAGCGCCAGGAGGCAGCCGCCGCAGCTGCTGCAGCGGCTGCCCAGGAGAAAGAGGAGTCGAGCAGCTCTGACACCGATACCTCCACAGACACGGATACCTCCACGGATACCAGCGCCGATACGGACACCACTACGGACACCAGTACCGATACGGATACTTCTACGGACACCTCAACGGATACGGACACCTCGGAGGACGAGGACAGCTCGTCTTCCAGCTCCGATTCCAGCTCCAGCTCCGGCTCCGGCTCCGGCTCCAGTTCTGACTCCAGCTCCGGCTCTACCTCCAGCTCCAGCGTTACCGGGGCGTCCATTATCGCCTATGCCTCTCAGTTTGTGGGTAATCCCTATGTCTGGGGAGGCAACAGCCTGACCAATGGGTGCGATTGCTCTGGCTTTGTCCACCAGGTGCTGGCCCACTTCGGCATCAGCTCTCCCCGGTACTCCGGCTCCTTTGCCAGCTGGGGCAAGGCGGTGAGCGTGTCCGATATGCAGGTGGGGGACGTTGTGGTCTACTCCGGCCATGTGGGCTTCTATGCGGGCAACGGTCAGCTGCTCAGCGCTCTTGGAACGAATTACGGCATCACCTATTGCTCGGTCTACTACAAGTCGATCGTGGCGGTGCGTCGGGCCTGGTGACGGGTAGATTTACATAACGTTGGTTCTCCCCGGTGCAGTCACAAGACTGCACCGGGGATTTCTGTGTGCCGTGGGGCTTGTAATTATTGCAACGACAAGGTATAATTGCTGTATACTCGTATTCTGACGGATATAGATACGAAAACGCCCTGCCGGGCCGGTCCCGGTAGCGTCAGACAGGAGGATTTGACATGGATAATCTGCTTCGGCTGCTGGAGGGGGACTGCACCCTGTCCAAAAAGCAACTGGCCGCCATGGTGGGCACCTCTCCCGAGCGGGTGGAGGAGGCCATTCGTGACTATGAGAATAAGCACATCATTATGGGCTACAAGGCGGTCATCGACTGGGACGCCACTGACCGCCAGGACGTCACCGCCCTCATCGAGGTGAAGGTGGAGCCCCAGCGGGACAACGGCTTTGACCGGGTGGCAGAGCGCATCTACCAGTATGAGGAGGTAGAGTCCTGCTATCTCATGAGCGGCGACTTTGATATGACGGTGATCATCTCTGGTCGGAGCCTCCAGGAGGTGGCCCGGTTCGTCTCCCTCAAGCTGTCCACCATCGACGAGGTGAAGTCCACCGCCACCCACTTTATCCTCAAGAAGTACAAGGAAAACCACCTGATCTTCAAGAAACCTGAGAAGCAGGAGGAAGGATTTTACTTCGTATGAACTATGACGGTATTATGAACCAGCGGATTCAGGACGTACCCCCCTCCGGCATCCGGAAGTACTTTGATCTGCTGGAGGATATGCCCAACGCCATCTCTCTGGGCATCGGGGAGCCGGACTTTCCCACCCCGTGGCACATCCGGGACGCCGGTATTTACTCTCTGGAAAAGGGACTGACCAAATACACACCCAACCGGGGCTTCTCTGAGCTGCTGCGGCAGATCGCCGCCTATCTCCAGCGCCGGTTTGATTTGAACTACGACCCCATGAGCCAGCTGCTGGTCACAGTGGGCGGCAGCGAGGGCATCGACCTGGCCCTGCGCTGCCTCATCGAGCCGGGGGACGAGGTCATCATCCCCACCCCCTCCTTCGTCTGCTACGGGCCGCTGGTGAGCATGTCCTGCGGCGTCCCCGTCTATGTGGAGACCAAGGCGGAGAACGAGTTCCGCCTCACCCCGGAGGAGCTGCGCTCCGCCATCACCCCCAAGACCAAGGTGCTGGTGCTGCCCTATCCCTGCAATCCCACCGGCGGCATCATGGAGCGCGCTGACCTGAAGGTCCTGGCGGACGTGCTGGAGGGTACCGACATTATGATCATCTCTGACGAAATTTACGCAGAGCTGACCTACGGCGGCCACCACGTCTCCCCCGCCAATCTGCCGGAGCTGTACGACCGGACCATCGTGGTCAACGGCTTCTCCAAAGCCTATTCCATGACCGGCTGGCGGCTGGGCTACCTGTGCGCCCCCAAGGCCATCTCCAGCCAGATGGTGAAGCTCCACCAGTATGGCATCATGTCCGCCCCCACCACCAGCCAGTACGCCGCCATCGAGGCCCTGCAATACGGCGACGGGGACATCGAGGCCATGCGGGACGAGTACGACGGACGGCGGCGGTTCCTGCTGGACGGCTTCCGGGAGCTGGGACTGGAGTGCTTTGAGCCGAAGGGAGCGTTTTATATGTTCCCCAACGTCTCCAAGGTCTCCGGTCTGACCAGCGACGAGTTCTGCACCAGGTTTTTGGAGGCTGAGCAGGTGGCTATCATCCCCGGCTCCGCCTTCGGCCCCGGGGGAGAGGGCTTCGCCCGCTGCTGCTACGCTACCAGCATGAAGGACCTGGACGAGGCGCTGAAGCGTCTGGCCCGGTTCCTGAAGCAGTTTCAGAACTGACCCAGTCAAATAGAGGAGGAATTTACCATGTACGTCATCTGCCTGGATATGGAGGGCGTCCTGGTCCCGGAGATCTGGATCGCCTTTGCCGAGGCCACCGGTATCCCCGAGCTGCGGCGCACCACCCGGGACGAGCCGGACTACGACAAGCTGATGCAGTATCGCCTGAACATCCTCAAGGAGCACGGCCTGGGCCTGAAGGAGATTCAGGCGGTCATCGCCACCATCGACCCCCTGCCGGGGGCAAAGGCGTTCCTGGACGAGCTGCGGACCTTCTCTCAGGTCATCATCCTCAGCGACACCTTCGAGCAGTTCGCCAAGCCCCTCATCGAGAAGCTGGGCTGGCCCACCCTGTTCTGCAACACCTTGGAGGTGGCCCCGGATGGGGAGATCACCGGCTATCGGATGCGGGTGGAAAAATCCAAGCTTACCACCGTCAAAGCCCTCCAGTCTATCGGCTATGACACCATCGCCGCCGGGGACAGCTTCAACGACCTGGCCATGATCCAGGCCAGCAAGGCGGGCTTCCTCTTCCGCAGCACCCCCCAGATTCAGGCGGACCACCCGGAGCTGGCGGCCTACACCGAGTTTGACGACCTGCTGGCCGCCATCCGGAAAGCGATGGACTGATTTGATTCCTTATTCCATATGAAGGAGCCGTTCTATGAACCCTCTGTTTGAAGCCCTGGGCTTTGGCCCGGCAGACATCCTCATTCCCCAGAACTGCGACCTCTCCAGGTGGAGCGTGGTGGCCTGCGACCAGTATACCTCTCAGCCGGAGTACTGGGCCAGAGTGGCGGACTATGTGGGGGACGCCCCCTCCAGTCTGAACCTGGTCCTTCCGGAGAGCCAGCTGAACCGGCCGGACCGGGAGCAGCGCATCCGGGAGATCAACCGGACCATGGAGGACTATCTGGCCTCGGACCGGTTCCGTCTGCTGGAGAACAGCCTAGTCTATGTAGAGCGCTGGCTGGACAACGGCAGGCTCCGCCGGGGCCTGGTGGGAGTGGTGGACCTGGAGCGGTACGAGTACACCCCTGGCAACGCCGCCCTCATCCGGGCCACCGAGGGGACGGTGCTCTCCCGCATCCCGCCCAGGGTGACGGTGCGGCGAAACGCCGCTCTGGAGCTGCCCCACGTCCTCATGCTGCTGGACGACCCGGACTGCCAGGTGATCGAGCATCTGACGGCGGAGAGCGGGGAGATGGAGCAGGTCTACGACTTCGACCTGATGGAGCGGGGCGGCCACATCACCGGCTACCGGCTCACAGAAGCACAGATGGAGGACGTGGCGGCCCAGCTGACCGCCCTGGCCGATCCGGCTCTCTTTGAGGCAAAGTATAACGCCCCCGGCTGTCCGCCCATGCTGTTCGCCATCGGGGACGGCAATCACTCCCTGGCCTCCGCCAAGGCGGCCTATGAGGAGAAAAAGGGCCAGCCAGGGGCGGAGCTGGCCCGGTACGCCCTGGTGGAGCTGGGCAACCTCCACGACGAGTCCCTGGAGTTCGAGGCCATCCACCGGGTCTGCTTCGGCGTGGACGGCCAGGCCCTGTTAAACGACTTGCTGGCCCACTATCCCGGCGCCCACCTGGGAGCAGGGGAGGGGCAGTCCTTCCGCTATGTCCTGGCGGGGGAGGAGGGAGTCGTCACCGTCCCCCATCCCACCAGCCAGCTGGCGGTGGGCACTCTCCAGAGCTTTCTGGACGGCTGGCTGCCCGACGCCTCTATGGTGGACTATATCCATGGGGAGGACGTGGCCAGAGAACTGGGGAGCAGACCGGGGAACATCGCCTTCCTTCTCCCGGCCATGGGCAAGGACGAGCTGTTCCCCACCGTCATCTTTGATGGGGTGCTGCCACGCAAGACCTTCTCCATGGGGGAGGCCCACGACAAACGGTTCTATCTGGAGGCGAGGCGAATCAAATGAACGTCCTGACCGAACCGGCCTGGGCCAAGCTGAATTTGTCCCTGGACGTGCTGGGCCGTCGGGAGGACGGCTTTCACGACCTGAAAATGGTGATGCAGTCGGTGAGCCTGTGCGATCAGGTGACGCTGACCCTCCGGGAGACGGGAGACGGGCTGACCCTCTCCACCAACCTGGGCTTTCTCCCGGCGGACGGGAAGAACATCGCCGCCATCGCCGCCCACGCCTTTGCCGCCCGGACGGGAGCAGACATCTCCCGTCTGGATATCCATATTGAAAAACGAATCCCAGTCTGCGCCGGCACCGCCGGGGGCAGCAGCGACGGAGCCGCCGTTCTCCGGGGGCTGAACCGGCTGTTCGGCACCGGAATGTCCCTGGAGGAGCTGGCCGTCCTGGGGGAGCAGGTGGGCTCCGACGTGCCCTACTGCGTCCTGGGCTGCACCGCTCTGGCGGAGGGACGGGGAGAGCGGCTCACCGTGCTGCCCTCTTTGCCGGAGTGTTATATCGTCCTGTGCAAGCCGGGCTTCTCCGTCTCCACTCCGGAGCTGTTCCGGGCCATCGATGGGGTAAAAATTCGCTGCCGCCCGGACACGGCGGGGCTGATGGACGCCCTGGAGCGGCAGGACCTCCACGGGGTAGCCATGCGGATGTTCAACGTCTTTGAGCAGGCCCTTCCCCCCAAGCGGCAGACCGTCATCCAGGAGGTCAAAAACATCCTCATTCAGCACGGGGCGCTGGGGGCCTGTATGTCCGGCAGCGGTCCCACCGTCTTTGGCATCTTCCGTGCCGAGGCCGACGCGAAAAGCGCTGCGGCGGAGCTGGGGGCAAGCTGGCGGGATACCTTTGTGACAAAGCCGGTATAAACAGGAAAAACACCGTCTAAACTGGAGAAAACAGAACAGATTTCTCTGGATGGACGGTGTTTTACATGAAAAAACGAAATGTGACGTCTCGCCGCTGGGGCGCGGCGCTGATGGCTGCTGGGGCGCTGCTCCTGCTGGCCCTCTCTCTGGGGGCCGGAGAGCAGCGGGCGCGGGCCGGTAAGGTCCTGCGGCTCCATGTGCTGGCAAACTCAGACAGCGAGGAGGACCAGACCTTAAAGCTCCAGGTACGGGACGCGGTACTGGCCTGCGCCCAGCCGCTGCTGGCGGGAGCGTCCTCCCAACAGGAGGCGGAGGCGGCGCTCTCCGGGGCACTGGAAGAGCTGGAACAGGTGGGAACGCAGGCCGTTCGGTCGGCGGGATATGCCTATCCGGTTACTGCCACCCTGGAGACAGACTGGTTCCCCACCCGGACCTACGCAGATTTCTCCCTCCCGGCAGGATACTATCTCACCCTCCGGGTGGAGATCGGCCGGGGGGCGGGGCATAACTGGTGGTGCGTGGTCTATCCGCCCCTCTGCTCGGCTGGCGTGGAGGAGGTAGAGGAGACCTCTCTGGGGCTGACGGAGGGCCAGATCTCCCTCATCACCCAGGACAGCGGGACGTATGAGTTCCGGTTTCAGTGTGCGGAGTGGTTCGGAGAGCTGCAAAGCTGGCTGGAACGGTTTTCAGACGCTTCGCAGGAATAACTATCAAAACAACAGGAGAGGAGCGTGTTCAACATGAGCGCAACGGTCTATTTTTCCCGGACGATCACCCCGGAGACGGTGGCAAAGCTGTATGACTGTCTGGGGGTGGAGCTGACCGGCAGGGTCGCCGTCAAGCTCCATTCCGGCGAAGAGGGCAACCAGAACTTCCTCGGTCCGGAGTTCTGGAGGCCTATGATCGAGCAGGTGAACGGGACGGTGGTGGAGTGCAACACCGCCTATGAGGGCGCCCGGAACACCACCCAGAAGCACCTGCGCCTGCTGAACAAGCACGGCTGGAGCCGGTACTTCACAGTGGACCTGCTGGACGCCGAGGGGCCGGACATGGTGCTGGAGAACCCGGAGGGCAAGATCATCCAGAAGGACTATGTGGGAAAGGACCTGGCCAACTACGACTCCATGCTGGTGCTCTCCCATTTCAAGGGGCACCCCATGGGCGGCTACGGCGGGGCGCTGAAGCAGCTCTCCATCGGCTGCGCCTCCAGCTTTGGCAAGGCATACATCCACGGGGCGGGGGTGCCGGCAGACATCTGGACCGCCGACCACGACCGGTTCCTGGAGTCTATGGCGGACGCCGCCTCTATGGTGCACCGGCACTTTCAGGGTCAGGTAGCCTATATCAATGTCATGAAGAATATGTCGGTGGACTGCGACTGCTGTGCCGTGGCGGAGGACCCCTGTATGAAGGACATCGGCATCCTGGCTTCCACCGACCCCATCGCCATCGACCAGGCCTGCATCGACCTGGTGCTCCAATCCGACGACCCAGGCAGAGACCACCTGCTGGAGCGCATCAACTCCCGCAACGGCGTCCACACCATCGAGGCCGCCGAGGCCCTGGGCTTTGGGACGAGGGAGTATGAGCTGATTCAGGTGTGAGGAGCACGCTCTGCACCGATGAAAAAAAGGTTGCAATTTAGCCGGTGATATGCCATAATAAACAGGCATTCCGCAAATGCGCCGCCCGTCCCGTCTCCGGGACGGATTTGGAGACGTATCGAAGTGGTCATAACGAGAACGACTCGAAATCGTTTGATCGGTGATGAGCCGGTCCGTGGGTTCGAATCCCACCGTCTCCGCCAGAAAAGCTCAGCCAGCAGCCGCTGATACCGGCTGCTGGCTTTTTCCTGCCCTACCATAGAGGAACCAGGCATGGGAGAGCCGGGGGACAGATGGGGGAAACGTAAAAAACAACGCCGTCCAAAGGTGCGGTTTTTATGAGAAAAAGCATTGACTTTCCCCTGAAAAAAGCTATAATATGTTACGCTGAGTTGCAGCGAATGCGTAAGTCCGGGCCACGGTCTTACGCATTTTTTCTCTTTTCCCCGCCGATCTGCGCAGAGACGGATGATACCGGCAGACGGTCGCCGGAAAAGGGAGACTGCTATCTGATATTTGATAAAAGGAGAAGCAATCATGGAAGAAAAATCGAACGCCTATCTTGAGACAAAGCCTGTGGGCAGTCTGATGCGCAGCTACGCCATCCCCTGCATCATTTCTCTGCTGGTGGCCGCCCTGTATAACATTGTGGACCAGATCTTCATCTCCAATGCGGACTATCTGGGCTCTTACGGAAATGCCGCCAACACAGTGGTCTTCCCCCTGACGGTGGTGGCCCTGGCGATTGCAGTGATGATCGGCGACGGCTGCTGCGCCTTCGTCAGTATCTGCTTGGGCAGCAATCAGAAGGAGAACGCCCATCGGAGCATCGGCAACTCCATTATCCTGACCATCCTGGCCAGCATCGTGGTCACTGCCATCTACCTGATTTTCGCCGATCAGATCATCGCCATGTTCGGCGGCACGGTCAACGACGAGACCTTTGCTCTGGCCCAGGAGTACTTCTTCTGGATCGCCCTGGGCATCCCCTTCTATATGTTCGGCCAGACGCTGAACCCCATCATCCGTTCTGACGGCAGCCCCAACTTCGCCATGGCCGCTACCCTGGCCGGCTGCGCCGCCAACATCGTCCTCGACCCCATCTGCATCTATGTTCTCCGCTGGGGCATGATGGGGGCAGCCGTGGCCACTGTCGCCGGACAGATCATCACCGCTGCCGCCTCCGTGTGGTACCTGTTCCACCTGAAAGCGGTCAAGCTGGAGAAGAGCAGCTTCCGGCTCAGCGGCCGGCTCATGGGCCGGTTCCTGCCCCTGGGAATTTGCAGTTTTCTGTCCCAGGTGTCCATGGTGCTGTCCATGGCCGCTGTCAACAACATGATTCAGAAGTACGGCGCTCTGGACGCTATCTTTGGACAGGCGGAGTACGCTCAGATCCCCATGGCGGTGGTGGGCATCGTCATGAAGGTGTTCCAGGTGGTCATCTCCATCGCCATCGGTCTGGCCGCCGGATGCATTCCCGTGGTGGGCTATAACATCGGCGCAGGCCGGAAGGACCGGGTTCGCAGCCTGCTCACTCATCTGCTGGCGGCGGAGGCCATCGTGGGACTGATCGCCATGCTCATCGTGGAGATCTTCCCGGCCCAGCTCATCGGCGTCTTTGGCGCCGCCAACGAGAGCGCCTACTACACCGAGTTCGCCGTCAAGGCCTTCCGTACCTATCTGTGCATGCTGATTCTGGCCTGTGTGAACAAGGGTACCTTCATCTTCCTCCAGGCTCTGGGCAAGGCGGGCCTGTCCACCATGCTCTCCATGGTGCGTGAGGTGGTCTTTGGCGTGGGCCTGGCCCTGCTGCTGCCGGTGTTCTTCGGCCTGGACGGAGTGCTGTACTCCATGCCCGTCTCCGACGTGCTCACCGGCGTCATCTCCGCTGTCGTTCTGGTCTACACCTACCGCAGTCTCCGGGACGACCCGGAGAGCCTGAGTCACGGCGTGACCCAGACCGCCGCCAACTGAATTTAAGTGCGCAAAATACCCCCGGCCTCCGGTGGAAGGTTCCACGGAAGCCGGGGGTATTCTTTTACGCTCAGGTCGCCTTCCCGGCGAACTGCGTCTCGTACAGCTGGGCGTACCGGCCCTTTTGGGCCAGGAGCTGGTCGTGATTGCCCCGCTCCACGATGCGCCCATGGTCCAGCACCACGATCAGGTCGGCGTCCCGGATGGTGGACAACCGGTGTGCAATGATAATGCTGGTCCGGTCGTGCATCAGGTTGGTCATGGCGTCCTGAATCTTCTGCTCCGTCCGGGTGTCCACGCTGGAGGTGGCTTCGTCCAGGATGAGGATCTTCGGGTCGGCCAAAAACGCTCGGCCAATGGCCAGCAGCTGCCGCTGGCCCTGGGACAGGTTGGCTCCGGACTCGCTGAGCCGGGTGTCGTACCCCTCCGGGAGACGGCTGATCATCTCGTGACAGTTGCTCATCCGGGCGGCCCGCTCCACCGCCTGATCGCTGGCGGCGGGGTTGGCGTATTTCAGGTTGTTGCGGACGGTGTCAGAGAAGAGAACCGTGTCCTGTAACACAATGGCGGTGCCGCGGCGCAGCTCATCCCGGTCCATGTCCCGGATGTCCGTGCCGTCGATGCGGATGGCCCCGCCGTCGATGTCATAGAACCGCATGAGCAGGTTGACCACTGTGGTCTTGCCGCTGCCGGTGGCTCCCACCAGCGCCACCTTCTGTCCGGCCCGCACCTCCAGATCGAAGTCAAAGAGCACCTGCTTGCCGGGATAGTAGGAGAAGTCCACATGGCTGAACTGGACGGTGCCTCCGGCGCTGCCCATGGGCAGCAGGCCGGTCTGCGCCTCCGATTCCTCATCCATGACGGCGAACACCCGCTCGGCGCCCGCCAGCGCTGTCTCGATCTGCCCATAGAGCTGGGCGATCTCCTCGATGGGTCGGCTGAACTGCTTGGCATAGACGATAAAGGCGGAGATGACGCCCACGGAGATGACCCCGTTGATGGCAAACCACCCGCCGAAGGCGGCGATGATGACAAAGCCGATGTTGCCAATCACGTTCATCACCGGCCCCATAGACCCGCCCAGGCTCTCGGCAAAGATGCCGGTTCTGGTCAGCTGCTTGGAGAGCGCCTCGAACTCCGCCACGGCGTTCTCCTGGCGGTTGTAGGCCACGATAGTCCGGTAGCCCGTGACCATCTCCTCTACGTTGCCGTTGAGCTGGCCCAGCAGCACCTGGCGCTTGCGGAAGAAGTGCTTCATAGCACGGGAGAGGTATTTCGTGGCCAGCACCGTCAGAATCACCGTCACGCAGGACAGCAGCGCCAGCTGCCAGCACAGGGTCAGCATCATAATCACCGTCCCCAGCAGGGTCAGCACCCCGGAAACCAGGGAGCTGAGAGACTGGGAGATGGTGTTGGAGATGTTCTCCACGTCGTTGGTCATGCGGCTCATGACGTCGCCGTGGGAGTGGTTGTCCAGATACTTCACCGGGAGACGGACGATCTTCCGGAATAGGTCGCTGCGCATTTTCCGCACCACGCTCTGGCTCAGCCGGGCGGAGAGGAGGCTCTGGGAGTAGGTGGCTACGCTGTGGACGGCGTAGAGCACCAGCATCATCTCCAGGATACCGGGGAGCCGGTCAAAGGCCCCCTCGGTGATGCGGTCGATGGCGCTGCTCTGGAGCTTGGGGGCCCAGACGGTACACAGCACCGTCACCGCCACCGAGGTCAGCAGCACCACCAGAGTCTTTGTCTCGTGACCAAAATATCCCATCAGACGGCGAAGGGTCTCTCCGGCGGACTTGGGCTTTTCCACCTCCTGATCCCGTCTGCCCCGGCGCATACCGGGAGGGGCGACGACAGGGGCCTGCTTGTTTGCTTCAGCCAACCTGCTCACCCTCCTTTCCCTGGGAGCGGCAGATATCCCGGTACACCGGGCATGTGCGCAGCAGCTCCCGGTGGGAGGCGCAGGCCACCAGTCTGCCCTCCTCCAGTACAGCGATTCGGTCTGCATTCTGCACCGAGGCCACCCGCTGGGCCACGATGATCTTGGTGACGTTTCCTTTTTTCTGGTTCAGGGCGGCATAGAGCTCCGCCTCCGTCTTCAGGTCCAGGGCGCTGGTGGCGTCGTCGAAGATGAGGATCTCCGCGTCCTTCAGCACCGCACGGCTGATGGCGACGCGCTGTTTCTGGCCGCCGGAGAGGCTCATGCCCTTCTCTGCCACCGGGGTATCGAAGCCGTCGGACTTCCGGCGGATGAACTCGGCGGCCTGGGCCACCTCCGCCGCCTCCTCCAGCTCCTCCTGAGTGGCGTCCTCTCTGCCCCAGCGGATGTTCTCCCCCAGAGTGGTGCTGAACAGCTCGCTCTTTTGCAGGGCGATGGCCACCTTGTCCCGGAGGGCGTGGAGGTCGTACTCCCGCACATCCACTCCATCCACCAGGACGGCCCCCTCGGTGGCGTCGTAGAACCGGGGGATGAGCTGCACCAGGCTGCTCTTGCCGCATCCGGTGGCCCCCATAATGCCCAACGTCTCCCCTGGCCGGACCGTCAGACTGATGTGCCGGAGCACCGGCTCCCCGCTGCCGTCCGGATAGGCGAAGGACACGTCCCGCAGCTCCACCTGGCCCCGGAGGTCGGTTTTCCCGTCAAAGGCTCCGCTCCCGATGGAGGGGGTGCAGTTGATGACCTCCTCCACCCGCCGGGCGGAGGCAAAGCCCCGGCTCAGGGTCTGGAAAATCATGGCCATCCGCAGGACGGCGTTCATGATCTGGGAGACGTAGGTGATGGCGGCCATCACCGTCCCCGGCGTGGCCCCGCCGGACTGGACCCGGATGCCGCCCACATAGATGACCGCCACCACCGACACGTTCAGGACGATGTTCAGCAGGGGGGTCATGGTGGCAAACAGCTCCAAAATGTGCAGCTGGGTGCCGATGAGCTCCTCGTTGGCGGCGTCGAACCGCTCCTCCTCGTAGCCCTCCCGGACGTAAGCCTTGACCACTCTGGCCCCGGTGACGTTCTCCTGCATGACGCTGTTCACCCGGTCCAGCCGCTCCTGGAGGACGGTGAACAGGGGGGCGGTCTTTCGCAGGAAATACCAGGAGCACCCCGCCACCAGGGGCAGGGCACAGGCGATGACCACCCCGAAGCTCAGATCCAGCATCAGCATGCAGCCGATGCCCCCCAGAAAGAGCAGCAGCGTCCGGAAGCTGCCCCGGATGCACTGCATGACCATGTTCTGGATCTGGGTGATGTCGTTGGTGATACGGGTCACCAGAGAGCCGGTAGAGAACCGGTTGGTCTGGGCGAAGGACAGAGACATGATCTGTCGAAAGGCATCCTCCCGGAGATCGCCTCCCAGGGGCTGACAGCACAGATTGGCGAACACCCCGGAGAGCACCCCGCAGGTGGCTCCGAAGATGCACCACAAAATCATGTCCCGTCCGGTGGTCAATACAATGTCCAGGTCACTGACCCCGCCGTTGGAGAGGCCCAGCACCCCCTCATCCACGATTTCCGCCATGAGCTGGGGCTGTATCAGGTCCATGGAAACCTCTCCCACCATGGCGATGGGGGCCAAAATCGCCCAGATCCAGTAGCGCTTGATGTACTTCCAGATACTTTTCATATTATGCCTCACTGCAATGATTTGTATAAATCGGCTTATTGTAACATGGAAGCGCCTTTTTTTCAAATGCATCTGGAAGAAAAAGAACAGAAAAATACAGAGGCCCAGGCGACTGGCCGGAGCCTCTGCTTGCAGGAATCAATGTTTCTCAGTATCGACCCACGATCACGCTGGCGTTTTGACCGCCAAAGCCCAGAGCGTTAGACATGGCGATATCGTAGCTCTGCCGACGGGCGGTCAGGGGAACGCAGTCCAGCCCACAGGCCGGGTCCGGGTCGGTGACGTTCAGGGTGGGGGGCAGAATGCCGTCCCGAATGCCCAGAACGCAGGCGATGACCTCCGTAATGCCTCCCGCCCCCATCAGGTGGCCGGTAGCCCCTTTGGTGGAGGAGACGGGTAGCCGGGCCGCATAGTCCCCAAATACGGTTCGGATGGCGTCGCACTCCATGGCGTCCCCCACCGGGGTGGAGGTGCCGTGGGCGTTGACGTAGCCGATCTGCTCCGGGGCCAGCCCGGCGTCCTCCAGGGCCAGACGCATACATCTGGCTCCGCCCTCCCCGTGGGGCCGGGGGGCGGTGATGTGGTAGGCGTCGTTGTTGTTGCCGCAGCCCAATATCTCTCCGTAGATGTGGGCGCTCCGGGAAAGAGCGTGTTCCTCCGTCTCCAGTACCAGTGCGCCGCCGCCCTCTCCCATGACAAAGCCGTCCCGTTTCCGGTCAAAGGGCCGACAGGCGTGGAGAGGGTCGCCGTTGTTCCGGCTCAGGGCGTTGCTGGTGGCCAGGGAGGAAATCACCGGGGGACAGGCGATGGACTCGCCTCCCACCGCCAGCATTACGTCTGCATTGCCGTTGCGGAGCAGCATCACCGCCAGAGTGATGGCGTCCAGACCGGAGGAGCAGGCGGTATTCAGGGTAAAGCTGGGGCCCTGGATATTGTGGGCGATGGCGATCTGACAGGCGGCCATGTTCCCCAGCACCTTGGGGACGAACCGGGGGGAGACCTTTTTCCCCGTCCGGGTGTACTGGTCCTGAGTCTCGCTGATCTCCGCCACGCCGTTCATGGCGGTCCCCATGGTAATGCCGGTGCGGTAGGGGTCGATCTCCACGCCGCTGTCTGACAGAGCTTCACCTGCGGCGGCATAGGCCAGTTGGGTGAACCGGGCCATCTTGTTGATCTGCGCTTTGGGGATAAATTGCTCCGGGTCGAAGTCCCGGACCTCTCCGCCGATCTGTATTGGCAGATTTGCCGTATCCAGCCGGGTCAGCGGGCCAATGCCGCATTTCCCATCGATCAGATTGTTCCAATAGGCCGTGACCCCTACGCCGACAGGGGTGACGGCGCCCATTCCGGTGATGACGATACGTTTGCGCTGTGACATACATGCAACTCCTCTTTTGGCCCCGGCGACCGGGGCCTGTCTCCAACTCTCTGAGTAAAAAAGGTTATCCCCATTTTTCCCTTCATTATAAGCGAAACGGAGGAAAAAGCAAGGGGGAATCGCACGCTCCTCCGGTGTGGAGGTACTGGCTATCTTTTCCTGCGCTCTGCCTGTTCCGTCATGATTTATTCACACTCTTTTGCTATACTCTATAACAGAATACTGACATACTCATCTTGATAAGAAGGGAGCGTGCCTTATGAAACACAGAATGTATTCCAGAGGCGGAGGCGGCAGCTTTGGCGGCGGCCCCGGAGGAGGACCGGGCGGCGGCCCGGGAAGAGGGCCGGGCGGCGGTCCAGGGGGCGGCTTTGGCGGCGGCCCCATGAGAGGTCCAGGGGGCGGCTACCATGGAGGACACCGAGGGGGATTTGGCGCCCCGCCTCCGCCCCCACCCAGGCGGAGGGGATGCCTGGGCATGGGCTGTATGCTGCCGGTGCTGTCCCTGGCGGCGGTGATCGGCCTGGTACTGGCGCTGTTTGCGCTCATATGACGGATTGACTGGAGAATACCAGACCGAAAATGCAGCGCCGTCCAGATCGGAAGGGTCTGGAGGCGCTGTATTTTTCTATGTGATTTACTGCTGCTGGGCGATCTCAATCTGTTTTTCCAGCCGTTTGCCCCGGTTGATGGCGCAGAGGATGCCCTTGATGGAGGCCATGGAGATATTGTGGTCCAGGCCCACCCCAAACACGTCGTGTCCGTCCTTGGTGCGCAGCTGGATATAGGCCACGGCCATAGAGTCGGAGCCCTGGCTGATGGCGTGCTCCTTGTAGTCGATGAACTGGTAGCGGTCCATCCGTTCCCCGTGGATGGCGTTGAAGAAGGCATCGATGGGGCCGTTGCCCTCGCCGGTGACCTCAAAGACGGTGTCCTTGTGCTGGAGCTTGCCGTAGAAGTGGGAGTGTGCCACCCCATCCTGCACGTCTGCCCCCAGGCGGTTGCTGATGAGGCGATAGGGGCCGTTGACCTTGAGATACTCGTCCTCGAACAGGCGGTAGATTACGTCCGGCTTCAGCTCCACGCCCTCCCGGTCGGACTCCCGCTGGACGATGGCGCCGAATTCCGGGTGCATGGCCTTGGGCATATCGAAGCCGAATTTGTGGTTCATAATAAAGGCGGCCCCGCCCTTGCCGGACTGGGAGTTGATGCGCACCGGCTCGTAGGAGCGGCCCAGATCCTCCGGGTTGATGGGGAGATAGGGGACCATCCACTTGTCCGTGCCTGTCTCCGCCATGTAGTTGAAGCCCTTGTTGATGGCGTCCTGGTGACTGCCGGAGAAGGCGGTGAACACCAGATCTCCCGCATAGGGCTGCCGCTCCGGGACCCGCATCTTGGTGCAGCGCTCGTACATGCTGATGATGCGCTCCATGTGGCTGAAATCCAGCTCCGGGTCTACTCCCTGGACGTACATATTCATGGCCACGGTGACCATGTCCACGTTGCCTGTGCGCTCGCCGTTGCCGAAGAGGCAGGCCTCCACCCGCTCGGCTCCGGCCAGCAGGCCGGCCTCGGTGGTGGCCACACCGCAGCCCCGGTCGTTGTGGGGGTGCAGAGAGATAATAGCCCGCTCCCGGCCGGGAAGATTGCGGATGAAGTACTCCAGCTCGTCAGCGAATTGGTTGGGCATGCAATTCTCTACCGTGGTGGGCAGGTTGAGGATGACCTTGTGCTCCTCGTCGGCGTGGAGGTGGTCCAGTACGGCGGCGCAGATCTCCACCGCCGCATCCATCTCGGTGCCCATAAAGGACTCCGGGGAGTACTCGTAGCGCAGGTCCATGCCGGAGGCGAGCACCGGCTGGGCCATCTCATAGATCAGGTCGGCGGCGTCCACGGCGATCTGCTTTACCCCCGCTACGTCGGTACGGAACACCACCTCCCGCTGGAGGGTGGAGGTAGAGTTGTAGAAGTGGAAAATGACGTGCTTAGCCCCCTGGATGGCCTCAAAGGTCTTTTTGATCAGATGAGGACGGGCCTGCACCAGCACCTGGATGGTCACGTCGTCGGGGATGTGGCCCCCCTCGATCAGCTCCCGGCAGATGTCATAGTCGGTGTCAGAGGCGGAGGGGAAGCCGATCTCCACCTCTTTCACACCGATCTCGTCCACCAGCATATGGAACATCTCCAGCTTTTCGTCCATGTTCATAGGGTCGATGAGGGCCTGGTTCCCGTCCCGGAGGTCTACGGAGCACCAGATGGGAGCCTTGGTGATGGTGTTGTCCGGCCAGGTGCGGTGCTCGATGGGCTGGGGGACAAAGGGGATATACTTTTCGTAGCCTTTCATATGAAAATTCCTCCTGCTTGCTCCGGACAGGGGCAAATGAAAACACCCCTGACCAGGTGAATTGGTCAGGGGTGTAAAAATACACGGTACCACCCTGCTTCAGCGACCGCTCACACGGTCGCCCTCTGGGACCTCTGACAAGGTCTGGGCCGGTAACGGGGCCAGCCGGACGTCCCTACTGCCCCACACGGAGGTTCAGGCCGCCAACTCCGGGAACAGTCATCCATCGAAAGCCACATACCGGTTCGCAGCAACCACCGGCTCTCTGAAATGGGGAATTCCGATCTTTTTTCCCTTCTGCGTCATTGAACTGAAAAATATTGTACCGGGCTTTTCCGGGTTTGTCAACCCCTTTTTGCAAAGCGACTCACCCTGGCGTGTGATGATTCCGCTCTTTTCCGCAATATGGACAAATTTTGACCGCTGACCGCTCCAGACCTTATCTCTTTTGCGATGGACGGTCAAGCGGTAAAGGGACAGCGGTTTTAGCGGACGGAGAGGACGGTATAGCCCAGGGCGCTCACCGTTTTGCGGATAGCGGCCTCGTCCGGGGCCTGCTTCAGACGCAAAACGGCCTGCCGGTCGCCCAAGCTCACCTCTGCCCAGGTGCCCTCCATGGCGTTGAGAGCGTTCTGCACCCGGTTGGCGCAGTTGCCGCAGGTCATGCCCTCGATGCGCACGACCGCCCGGTAGGGATAATGGGACTTATCCCGGTCTGCCACCCGAATTTTCTTCACCGTTTCCTCATGCTCTCCGCAGCAGCCGCCGCCTTTTCTCAGTTTTTTGACATAGCTGTATGCGGCGTAGACGCAGGCCGCGGCCAGGAGCACGATGATAATAGCAGTTCCCATGGTATGGCTCTCCCTTCCATTCAGGCAGTCAGATATAGTTGGTGGACAGGCCCTTTCCGGCGGTCTGCTGGACGAGCTGCTCCAGGGTGATGCCGGCGAGATAGTCCTGAATGACCTGGTTCAGCCCCTGCCAGATGGGGAGAACCAGACATTTGTCCGACCGGGGACACGGCTCCTCCCCCTCCAGGCAGGTGACGGGGGCCAGAGTCTCCTCTGCAAGCTCCAGCACCTCCAGCACAGTGCAGGACGAGGCGGGGCGGGCCAGCCGGTAGCCGCCGTTCTTTCCCCGCAAGCTCGTCACCAGTCCGGCATTCACCAGACGCTTTACAATGGATTCCAGATATTTCTCAGAGATCTCCTGCCGTTGGGCGATCTCCTTCAGGGACATACAATCCTCTCCGGGATAGAGGGCCAGCTCTACCATAATGCGCAGAGCGTACCGTCCTCTGGTGGATATCATCATGGCGTATTCCCTCCCTGTCAGCCTTCTGGCCCTTGCCCGGCGGAACGACTGCGCCGGGGCCGATTCAGCAGAGCTTATTATACCACCCGGCGGTACAGTTTTCAAGGGCGGGCGGGTACAGACCGGGAGAAAACCGTACCTATTATTTGCCCTTGATTTCCCAGGGCAGCTTTATTATACTTGGTTATGAGAAAAGACGGACAGCCGGGATGCTGCAAGCGCCAGGAAGGGGGAAGCGGCATGAGATGGATGAAATACCGGGGAGGCTATTATGAGGACGAGCCCATCCAAATTCCGCCGGAGCGCGTCAGGCTGCTCCCGCCGAAGGAATACCGGGCTATGCGGGCGCTTGCCGCCGAGCCGGCCCTCTCCCACAGCAACGAGACACGGATCTTTTACCGTCAGGCCAAATACATGGAGTATTTTGAAGATGATTGTCCCTATCGGCAGGGGGTGCTCCACTACTATCCCACCTACCAAAGCCTGACTACGCCGGAGCTGCGGGGATATTTCACCTGGAGAACTGGGCTGCGCCACGGTACGCTGGAGAAGACGTCGCTTACCTATGCCTACCTCTACCTCTATGAGCTGCTGCACCAGATCGGCTCGAAGACCAAGGAGGAGGGGCTGGAGCGGCTGATCTGGTTTTGTGACGCCTACGGTGAGCTGGACCCCCGGATACTGCACTACGCCAGGCTGTGGATTGTGGACTACGCCGTTTATTATGACGTTTCCCCGGAGATGATTCGGGATTTTACCCATCCGGATTTTGACGAGGCGCTGGATATCCTCAGCAGATGCGACGAGGCAGACGACGAAGCGCTGTTTCCGGCGATCCTGCGGCTCTCCTCCTATCGCCTGGAGCGCTCCAAGGGCTACAGGCAGTATCCGGAGGAGCTTACCAGGGCGGTCTGCACCGGCTATCGCAAGCTCAACGACTGGTATGCCCGGCGGTATGACCGCCCCTACACCCGGAGGCTGTACAATAAGCCGATCAGTATGTGGTATATCCCCTTCCACTCCGCCGTGTTTTACCATCAAAAGCGGTTCGACCACTACGAGTACCGCGTCAGCCCCGCACAGCGCTATTACTGCGATAACGACCAGTGGCGCATGGAGCAGGACTACGCCGCCCCAGAGCGCAGTCAGGAGCTGGGCGTTTTTGTACGCGCAGCCGACCGCCTTGTGCGGGAGGCCTACGGTGTGAAAGCGCCTCTGAAGCCGGGAACTGAGACGAAAACCATGGTAAAGCTCCTGACAGAGACGATCGCGGAGCAGAAAAAGGCTTCCGCCGTCCGGGTGAAGTTCGACCTGCGCAAGCTGTCCGGCATCCGCAAACGCTCGGACGCCGTGGGGCAGAGGCTCATGACGGAGGAGGAGCGCTATGTGGAGCCGGAGCCGCCTGCGGCGCCGGAGGAGCGGGGGCCTGCATCAGACTGCATCCTCTCAGGGAACGAGCTGCGGTTCATGCAGATTTTGCTGTACGGCGGCGATTTGCAGCGCTTTCTGTCCCAGGGACATCTGATGGCCTCCCTGCTGGCGGAGACGGTCAACGAGCGGCTCTATGATGAATTTGCCGACACGGTGATTGAATTTGACGGAAACACCCCCGTTCTGGTGGCGGATTATGTGGACGATTTGAAGGGAATGATACCGAGTTGAAAATACCAAAGAGAATCGCCGGCACCCTCATCAACGCCCTGAAGGGCGGCGTGGTGCCCCGGATCGGACTGCCGTATATCACTGTCGGACGGGAGGCGGAGATCAACGCCCTGCTCCACGACGTGGAGATCATCGCCGACGGCGGGGCGACGTTCCGCTTCATCTCCGGCAAGTACGGCAGCGGAAAGAGCTTCCTGCTCCAGACCATCCGAAACTATGTGATGGACCGGAACTTCGTGGTGGTGGACGCCGATCTCTCTCCGGAGCGCCGTTTGCAGGGAACGAAGGGCCAGGGCCTCGCCACCTACAAGGAGCTGATTCAGAATATGTCCACCAAGACCCGTCCGGAGGGGGGCGCGCTGCCCCTGGTGCTGGACCGGTGGATCAGCGGCGTACAGAGCAGCGTGGCGATGGAGTCCGGCCTGGACTTCGAATCGGCGGAATTTGCGCAGCGGGTGCAGCAGAAGATTTTTGCCGTGGTCAACGACCTGAACGGTATGGTTCACGGATTTGACTTTGCCCGTCTCCTGATCCTCTATTATCAGGCGTATTTGAACGGCGACGAGGAGACCAAGGCCAAGGTCGTCCGCTGGTGCCGGGGAGCGTATGTGACCAAGCCCGAGGCAAAGCAGGAGCTGGGGGTCAACGTCA